>NZ_JBHWJL010000035.1:24485-29750 GCF_042731495.1 Streptomyces sp. NPDC059853 | reverse complement strand
GAGGTGCCCCCAGTAGCCGGCGGCGCGGCCCCGCGAAGATCCGAAAGAGACGGCCTAGAGCCGCAGCCCCAGGTGCAGCACCGGGCTGTCCTCGCTCGGCTCGCGCAGCGTACGGAAGCCGTACCGCAGATAGAACGCGTGCGCCGCGGTGTTCGCCGGGTTCATCGCCAGATGCAGGCCGGGGACGCCGCGCTCGCGCAGCGCGTCGCAGTACGCCGTCATCAGCCGGGTGCCGAGGCCGCGCCGCTGCCCGTGCGGCAGCAGATCGATGTGCAGATGGGCCGGGTGGTCGCGCACCACCTCGGCGTTGATCATCCGCTCCGGCGCGTGCAGCAGCGCGCGCAGCTCCCCGTCCCGGTCCGTCCGGCCGGGCAGCACCGGGAAGCGGTCGCGTATCCGGGGCAGCCAGCGGGCCCGGAAGTCCCGGTAGTACGCCTCGGTGTCGGGGGCGCCCACGATGTAGCCGATCGGCCCGTCCGGATCACCGTCGTCCGCCACGAACACCAGACCGGTGTCGAGTTCGGCGTACGGCGTGGCGAAGAGCGCGGGCAGGACGCCCGGGTCGCGGAAGTGGCCCCGGGCGTCCCCGCCCATCTCCCCGGTGCGCACACAGATCCGCCGCAGTGCCGCCGCGTCCACGGCGTCTCCCGGCCGGTAGGGGCGGATCCGTACATCCCCAGCAGTACGTGTCATGCGGATCATTCTCTGACCCGCCCCGGCGGGGTCACCAGACCTTGAGCACGATCTTTCCGCGCACATGCCCGCCCTCGCTGCGCTCGTGCGCCTTGGCGCCGGCGTCCAGCGGGTACTCCGAGTCGATGGCCACCGTGAACCGCCCCTCGCGGGCCAGTTCTGCCGCCTGCGGCAGCGCGTCGTACGCCGGGTCGTCGGACATCGCGGAGGTGACCCGCGCCCCGTACTGCGGCGCCGAGAAGTCCGCGATGCTCACCACCCGGCCCGGGTCGCCCGCGATCTCGATCAGCTCGGGCAGCGAGCCGGAACCGGCCGTGTCGAAGACCCCGTCCACCCCTTCCGGGGCCAGCCGCGCCACCCGCTCCCTCAGCCCGGCCCCGTACGTGGTGGGCCGCACCCCCAGCGAGCGCAGATAGTCCTGGTTGCGGTCGCTGGCGGTGCCGATGACGGTGAGGCCGTCGGCGACGGCGAACTGCGCCGCCGCGCTGCCCGTGCCGCCGGCCGCGCCCTCGATCAGCAGGGTCTGGCCGGCCCGCAGCCCGAGCAGGCCGAGCGCGCGCCGCGCGGTCTCGGTGGCCATCGGCAGCCCGGACGCCTGCTCCCAGGTCAGCTCGGGCGGCTTCACGGTGTAGTGGTCGAGGACCGCGTACTGCGCGGAGGCGCTGCGCCCCGAGCCGAACACCTCGTCGCCGACCGACACCCCGGCCACGCCGGGGCCGACCTCGTCGACCACCCCGGACGCGTCCGAGCCGGGGATCGCGGGGAAGGCGAGCGGGGAGGTGTCGTCGAACAGTCCGCGCCGGATCTTCCAGTCGATCGGGTTCACCGCCGCCGCGTGCACCGCGATACGGACCTGGCCGGGTCCGGCGTGCGGCTCGGGCTGGTCGGTGACCCGCAGCACCGAGGGGTCGCCGTAATCCGTGTACGTCAGTGCGCGCATCGTGGAATCGCCTCCCAGGTCGCTTCGCTCCTCACCCCTCAGTGTTACGGAGCGTTCCCGGGGGCGCAGCTCGGAGCTTCTCCAGCGTGACGGCGGCCGGGTCCACCTGCGCGATTCCGGCGGCGTCCAGCGCCTCCTTGACGCGGCGGCGCAGCTCGCGTTCGACGGTGGCGGCCTTGCCGGGCGCGACCTTGCCCTTGACCCGCACCACCATGGTGTCCAGCGACACCGACTCCAGGCCCAGGACCTCCACCGGCTCCCACAGCAGCTCGTCCCAGGGCGGGCCGCCGGTGTGCAGTTCCTCGCCGACGGCGGTGATCAGCTTGTGCACCTGCGCGTAGTCGGCCTCGGCGCGCACCTCGACGTCCAGCTGCGCGGTGGCCCAGCCCTGGCTGAGGTTGGCGACCCGCTTGATCTCGCCGTTGCGCACGTACCACAGCTCGCCGCTCTCGGCGCGCAGGGTGGTGACCCGCAGCCCTATCTCCACCACGGTGCCGCTCGCCTCGCCCGCGTCGATCCGGTCGCCGACGCCGTACTGGTCCTCCAGCAGCATGAACATGCCGCTGAGCACGTCGGTGACCAGGTTGCGGGCGCCGAAACCGATCGCCACACCGAGGATCCCGGCGCTGGCCACCAGCGGGCCCAGCTCGATGCTGAGCTGGGAGAGCACCATCAGCGCCGCCGTGCCCAGCACCAGGACGGAGGCCGCCGAGCGCAGCACCGAGCCGATGGCGGCGGCGCGCTGGATGCGCCGCTCCGGGTTGGCCAGCAGGGCGGAGCCGCGCGACGGGCTGCCGGCCCGGCGCTTGTCGTCCCGGTGCATGCGCTTGATCAGCCGGCTGATCGACCGGCGTACGACCACGCGCAGCACGAGCGCGATCACCACGATCAGCGCGATCCGCAGGCCCGTCCCCAGCCAGGCTTCCCAGTGCTCCCTCATCACCCGTCCACCGTAATCGCGGCGCGGCGCCCGGTACGCCGGGGAAAAACGGTCAGGACGGGGCAGGTGTGGCGAATGACACCATTGGTGTATTGCCGGTTCGTGGTGGCGCTATCCCCCGTGGCCGGGACACACTGTGGGAGATCGTCCCGGCGCGAGCCACGTGCCGCCGACGGAACTGGAGGGCATCCGTGCCACAAGTCCTGGTCCTCAACGCCTCGTACGAACCTCTCGGCGTCGTCCCCATCCGCCGCGCGCTCATCCTGCTGCTCAACGACAAGGCGGTGAGTCTGGAGGACTCCGACGCCCTCATGCGCAGCGCCACCCATGCCATACCCGCCCCCAGCGTGGTCCGGCTCAAACGGTTCGTGCGCGTCCCCTACCGGGGCTCCGTGCCCCTCACCCGCCGCGCGCTGTTCGCCCGGGACGGCGGCCGGTGCGCCTACTGCGGCGCTGTCGCCACCAGCGTCGACCATGTGATCCCGCGCAGCCGGGGCGGCGCGCACGCCTGGGACAACGTGGTCGCCGCCTGCCGCAGCTGCAACCACATCAAGGCCGACCGGCAGGTCGCCGAGCTGGGCTGGCGGCTGCGCCACAAGCCGGGGCCGCCGTCCGGTCTCGCCTGGCGCATCATCGGTACCGGCCACCGCGATCCGCGGTGGCTGCCGTATCTCCAGCCCTACGGCGCGGACGACGCGCTGGCCAGGATCGAGGGACGGTCCTCCGCCTGACCCGGATCCGGCCGCAAATCTTTTCGCCGACCGTGGGTGATTTCGCTCGCTTTCCCGCAATTCCGGTCGCGGGGACGGATGGGGTGGCGTTGACTGGGTAGGGCAACGAGGGCACCGAAGTCCGCGTTACCGCCCGTGAACGGAGTGAGGCCCGTGGCCGCACCCAGTAAACCCGCCGTCGCCCCCTTTCCGCCCGCGCTGATCGGCGAGCCCGCCGTCCCGCAGGACGAGCTGCCCCCCATGCCCTGGGACGAGACCGGCGAGTTCGACCTGTCCGAGCTGACCGACCCCGACGCCGCCGCCCGCGCCCTGGACCCGCCGCTGACCAGCGAACCCGCGCCCGCCGGCGTCGCCCCGCTCACCTCCGAGCAGCCGCTGTCCGCCGCCGAGCTGCCCCTCACCTCCGAGCCGACCGCCGGGCTCACGCACGCCGATCCGCACTGATCCGGTACGAAACGGCGGGGGCGTGGGAGAAGGCCCGGAAGGGGTTCGTTACTGTGGTGGCGTGGTGAACGCGAACAAGAACGCCCGTGGGCAGAAGCAGGCGAGCAGGCACGGTCTGCGCGCCGGAGCCCTCACGGCCGGCACGCTGCTGATGCTGCTCATGACCTCCCCGCTCGCCCAGGCGGCGCACCGGGAGGACGGCGACGACCCGGGCCCGGGCCTGAGCGCCATCGAGACCCTGGGCCTGTTCGTGGCCGCCCCCATCGCGCTGTTCGCGCTGATCACCGGCCTGGTGATCCTCGGCGACCGCAAGAAGCAGCCGAGCGGCAAGCAGAGCTGACCGCCCGCGCGGCCCCGCCCCACGAGGCGTCGCCGCGCGCGGACCGGCTCCCGGCGTTCCCGCCGCACGCGGGTCCGCTTCACGTGCCCGCCTCACGCGCCCCCGGCCCGCCGCCCCCGTGCGGCGAGCGCGGGGGTCAGCGCGCGTCCAGCAGCGGACGCAGCCGGGCGTGCGCCCAGCCGGCGAGCGTGGTCGGGGTGGTGGTGAGCACGTCCCGGGGCGGCTCCGGCGTCAGCCCGCGGGTGCCCGCCGTCATCCCGACGATCCCCTCGACCGCGCCCGGCGGCAGCCCCGCCGCGCCCAGCGCCGCCCGCACCTCGTCGTCCGACACCACGCGCAGCCGGATCTCGCGCCCGAGCGCCACCGTCAGCGTCCGCGCGACCTGCCGCCACGACAGGTCCTCCGGACCGTGCACGCCCTGCACCACCCGCCCGCGCCAGGCACCGCTCAGCAGCCGGGCCGCCGCCACCTCCCCGATGTCGCGCGGGTCCACCCACGGCTGCGGCCGGTCCGGGTCGCCCGCCGTGCTCAGCTCCCCGGCCGCCAGCTCCTCCAGGGAGAGCAGCAGGTTCGGATAGAAGTAGCCGCACCGCAGATGCGTGACGTCGGCGCCGGTGGCGTCCAGCTGCTCCTCGATGGCGGCCAGCCCGTCGATGTGCCCGGCGCCGTGCCGCAGCTCCGCCCCTCCGCTGCTGAGGAACACCACCCGCCCCACCCCGTTCTCCCGTACCGCCCGCGCCAGCCCGGCCCCGGTGCGGCGCGAGGTACCCACCGGGTCCCCGACCGTGTGCGGGGTCGGATCGACGAGGAACGCGGCCGTGGCGCCCGCCATCGCCCCGGCCACGAAATCGGCGTCGGTCAGATCACCGCGCCGCACCTCCACCCGCTCCCGGACGCCCGGCGCCAGCCGCGCCGGATCGCGCACCAGCACCCGGGGCCGGACCCCGGCCTGGAGCAGCAGCCCGACCACCCGCGACCCGACCTGTCCGGTGGGGGTGGTGACAACGACAGTCATGGGGACCTCCTCGGTCTCGTGCGGTGCGTCCGGACGGGGTGTCCGGTCGGTGCACCGTAGGAGCCGTGGGGGGCGGGCGCCCGCCCCCCCCGGGGGGGGGGGGGGGGCCGGGGCCCCCCCACGAACCCCCGGGCCGAATAACAAAAAAAGAAGCGGCAGCAT
>NZ_JBHWJL010000035.1:0-24475 GCF_042731495.1 Streptomyces sp. NPDC059853 | reverse complement strand
TGTGGGGGTGGTGGGTTTTTTTGTAAACGCGCCGGGGATGGGGGGGGGGGGGGGGGGGGGGGGGGCGGGGGGGGCCCCGTTGGCCGCCGGGGGGGCCGCCCCCGGCCCCCGACGGTGCGAGGCTGGACCGCATGGCCCATCCGAGTACCCGCACCGTGGAACTGCTGTCGCTGCTGGCCGCCGGAGTGCCCAGGACCGGCGCCGACCTCGCGGCGCGGCTCGGCGTCTCGCCGCGCACCCTGCGCCGGGACATCGGGCGGCTGCGGGAGCTGGGCTACCGGGTGGAGTCGTCCCCCGGCGCGGCCGGCAGCTACCGGCTGCCGGGCGGGCAGGGCGTACCGCCGCTCGTCCTCTCCGCGGAGGAGGCGGTGGCCACGGCGGTCGGACTGCGGCACGCCGCCGGATACGGGGCCGGCCCGGCGGCCGACACCGCGCTGCGCAAGCTGGAGGCGGCGTTGCCGGCCCGGCTGCGCGGCCGGATCGAGGCCGTCCAGGCGGCCACGGAAGCCCGGCCCGCGCCGGGCCCGGACGCGCTGACCCCGGCCGGGGACCCCGACACGGTGGGGCGGCTGGCCACCGCAGCCCACCTGCGCTCCCGGGTCCGGTTCCGGCACACGGCCAGGGACGGCACCACCACCGAGCGGCGCGCGGAACCGCACCGCCTGCTGCTCCTGGACCACCGCTGGTACCTGCTGGCCTGGGACGAGGAACGGGCGGACTGGCGCACGTTCCGGGTGGACCGGATCTCCGCCCTGCGGGTACCGGGCACGACATTCGGCCCCCGGCCCCTGCCCTCCGGCGCGTTCGCACCGGCGGGACCGGCCGGACCATGCGCACCGGCCGGACCGGCCGCACCGGCGGGGTCGTCCGAGCCGCCCGCCCCGGACGGATCGGTGCTGTTCCTCGCCCCGGCGGCGGCGGTGGCGGGGCGGCTGACGGCGCGGGCCGGCGTCCTGGAACCGGCCGGCCCGGACCGCTGCCGCTATCGCACCGGCCCGGACGACTGGGAGTGGCTGGCCGCCGCCCTCGCCGCGGTCGGCGTGCCGTACCGCGTCGAGGGCCCACCGGCACTGGCCCGCGCCACCCGCGCCCTGGCCGCCCGGGCGGCCGCGGCGGCACCGCCTGCCGACGGGTGAGGAGACGTCACCCGTCCCGGCGGTCCGCCGTCCCGCCGTGGCGGTGGTGGCACCCGAACCGCCCCGCCCGCCCGGCAAGGGCTCAGCGCTGGGCTGCCGCCTTGTCCGCCGCCTGGGCGTGCAGCGCGCGTTCCACGCCCGCCCGGGACTCGGTCACCAGCCGCCGCAGCGCCGCCGAGGGCTTCGCCGCCTCCAGCCAGGCGTCCGTCTCGGTCAGCGTCGCCTCGCTCACCTGGATCGACGGGTACAGACCCACCGCGATCTGCTGCGCCATCTCGTGGCTGCGGGTCTCCCACACGTTCTTCAGCGCCGCGAAGTACTCCGGCGTGTACGAGGCCAGCAGCTCGCGCTGGTCCGTCTGCACGAAGCCGCCGATCACCGCCTCCTGGAGCGCGTTGGGGAGCGTGTCGCTCTCCACCACCAGCGCCCACGCCTCGGCCTTCGCCTCCCGGGTCGGCCGGGCCGCCCGCGCGTACGCCGCGTGCCGCTCGCCCGCCGAGGTGCGGTCCCGTGCCAGCTCGGCCGTGATCTCCTTCTCGTCCGCGCGCCCGGTCGCCGCCAGCCGCTGGAGCAGCGACCAGCGCAGATCGGTGTCGACGGCCAGCCCCTCCACCGTCCGCGTGCCGTCCAGCAGCCCGGCCAGCAGCTCCAGCTGCTCGTCGGTGCGGGCCACCGAGGCCAGCGCCCGCATCCACGCCAGCTGGTGGTCGCTGCCCGGCGCGGCCTCCGTCAGATGCCGGTGCGCCGCCTCGCTCCAGCGCAGCAGCCCGGTCTCGCGCCACGCCGGGTCGGCGTACAGGTCGAGCGCCAGGGACACCTGCCGGTGCAGCGACTGCACCACGCCGATGTCCGTCTCCTTGCCGATGCCGGAGAGCACCAGGTCCAGGTAGTCGCGGGTGGCGAGTTCGCCGTCGCGGGTCATGTCCCAGGCCGACGCCCAGCTCAGCGCGCGCGGCAGCGACTCGGTGAAGTCGCCCAGGTGGCGGGTGACGACGGTCAGCGACTCCGGGTCGAGCCGCACCTTCGCGTACGACAGGTCGTCGTCGTTGAGCAGGATGACGGCGGGCCGGATCTGGCCCACCAGCTGCGGCACCTCGGTCAGTTCGCCGTCGACGTCCAGTTCGATCCGCTCGCGCCGCACCAGCGCGCCGTCGGTCAGCTCGTACAGGCCGATCGCGATCCGGTGCGGGCGCAGCGTCGGGGAGCCGGTGGCGCCGGCCGGCAGCGCCGGGGCCTCCTGCCGGATGGCGAAGGAGGTGATGCCGCCGTCCCCGTCCACCGTGATCTCCGGGCGCAGCACGTTGATGCCGGCGGTCTGCAGCCACGCCTTGGACCAGGCGCCCAGGTCACGGCCGCTGGTCTCCTCCAGCGCGCTGAGCAGGTCGGTGAGCCGGGTGTTGCCCCAGGCGTGCCGCTTGAAGTAGGCCTGCACGCCCGCGAAGAACGCGTCCATGCCGACATAGGCCACCAGCTGCTTGAGGACGGAGGCGCCCTTGGCGTAGGTGATGCCGTCGAAGTTGACGAGGACGTCGTCCAGGTCGCGGATCTCGGCCATGATCGGGTGGGTGGACGGCAGCTGGTCCTGCCGGTACGCCCAGGTCTTCATGGAGTTGGCGAAGCTGGTCCAGGCGTGCGGCCAGCGGCTGCCGGGTGCGTGGGCCTGGCAGGCGATGGAGGTGTAGGTGGCGAACGACTCGTTCAGCCACAGGTCGTTCCACCACTCCATGGTGACGAGGTCGCCGAACCACATGTGGGCCAGCTCGTGGAGGATGGTCTCGGCCCGCATCTCGTACGCCGCGTCCGTGACCTTGGAGCGGAAGACGTACTGGTCGCGGATGGTGACGGCGCCCGCGTTCTCCATCGCCCCGGCGTTGAACTCCGGGACGAACAGCTGGTCGTACTTGGCGAACGGGTAGGGGTAGTCGAACTTCTCCTCGAACCAGTCGAAGCCCTGCCGGGTGACGGCGAAGATCGCCTCGGCGTCCAGGTGTTCGGCGAGGGAGGGGCGGCAGTAGATGCCGAGCGGCACCGTACGGCCCCCGGGGCCCTCCCAGCTGCTGTGCACCGAGTGGTACGGGCCGGCGATGAGCGCCGTGATGTAGCTGGAGATGCGCGGGGTGGGCTCGAAGCGCCAGACGTTGTCGGCGGGCTCCGGGGTGGGTGCGTTGGAGATGACCGTCCAGCCCTCGGGCGCCCGCACGGTGAACTGGAAGGTGGCCTTGAGGTCGGGCTGCTCGAAGCAGGCGAACACCCGCCGCGCGTCGGGCACCTCGAACTGGGTGTAGAGGTAGGCCTGTTCGTCCACGGGGTCGACGAAGCGGTGCAGGCCCTCGCCGGTGTTGGTGTAGGCGCAGTCGGCGACGACGACCAGTTCGTTGTGGCCGGCCAGGACGTTCGGCAGGACGATCCGGGAGTCGGCGAAGACGTCGGACACCGCCAGGACCTCGCCGTTGAGCGCGATGTGCTGGACCGAGGGGGCCACCAGATCGATGAAGCTCGCCCCGGCCTCGCGCGCCGTGAACTGCACGGTGGTCTCGGAGCGGAAGGTGCCGCCCTCCTGGGCGCCGGAGATGTCGAGCGCGATCGTGTAGCTGTCCACGCTCAGCAGCCGGGCCCGCTCCCGGGCCTCGTCGCGGGTCAGATTCGTGCCAGGCACCAGTTCTCCTTTGTGCGTCCGTACTCCGTCCGGTCATCCTTCCACGCCCTACGGACGCCGGGGCGGTGCGCGACCGTGCCGCGCCCGCCCCGGTGCCCGTAACGGCGGGGGTGCCCCCCTTACGCGCCGCTCACCTTCTCGATGATGATGCCGCCGCTGCCGGTGACGGTGCCGGCGGCGTTCAGCAGCCGCACCTCACCGAAGAACTCACGTCCGGCGGTGGCGTCGCCGGACGCGGCCACGACGGTGACCTCGGCGTCGATCCCGGCGGTCGCGCCGTTGGCCAGCGAGATGACCTGCTCCTCGTCCACGGCGACCGAGCCGAGGTCGGGGGAGAGGTAGGCGTCCCGGTAGTCGTAGGCGGTGGAGCCGGACGGTACGGCGTAGGCGTGCACCTCGACGGTGTACGTGCCGGCCGCCGGGTTGGTCAGCACCACGCTCTCCTCGGAGCCGCCGGAGGCCGCCTGGCCGACCAGGGTGCCGTCCCGGTACACGTACAGGTCCAGGTCGGCGGCCGGGTCGGAGGTGTTGCCGATGACGGCCTCGAAGCGGGTGACGCCCTCGGCCAGCTCGACGGCGGTGGTCCGGTAGTCGCCGGTGGCGATGGTGGGCCGGTCGGTGAGGACCGAGCCCAGCTCACCGGCGGCCAGGGTGCCCTCCACCGGGGCGAGGGCGTTGCTGACCTCCCAGCTGACCGGGACGGGGGTGCCGATGACGGCCTCCTCGACGGTGGCCGTGGCCGGGTCGAAGACCGTGCCGAGCGCGGTCGCGGTCAGCGTGTAGGGGTTGTTGAGGTGCGGCGAGGTGCGCCGGGCCTCGACCTCGATCTCCCAGACGCCCGGGGTCGGGTTGTCGTAGGACCGCAGGTCGGGGCGGCAGGTGTTCGCCGGGTTGTCGTAGTTGGGGTAGCAGTTGACGGTCGAGGAGTTGTCCGCGAGCGTGCCCCAGGGGGTGATGGCGATCCACCGGGTCTGGCTGCCCTCGGTGAGGCCGTCGAGCCGCACCTCCAGCGTCTTGGTGCCCTCGGGGACCTTCACGAAGTACGAGGTGCTGGCGTTGCGCTGCACCGTGGAGGTCTTCGTGACCGCGTAGGAGGGGGCGTCCAGCTTCTCGGTCACCAGGATGGTGCTGAGGACGTGCAGGTCGACGCCCTTGGTGGAGCGGTCGTCGACGCCGAGCAGCACGCTGTGCGCGCCGGCCGAGCGCGGCTTGGCCTGGACCTTGACGGTGACCGGCTTGTTGAGCGGCAGCGATACGGAGCTGCTGCCGACCAGCGAGAAGGTCTTGTCGTGGTTGTTGTCCAGGGTGAGCTTGTGCTGGACGTTGCGGTTGGGGCCGCTGGTACGGGTGATGGTGATGTCGTACGTCTTGCGCTCGCCGACCTTGGGGGCGCTCTCGCGGTCGTACACGCCGGTGCCGAAGCCCGGGGTGGCCAGGTACTCGGCCAGGTCACTGCTCACCGGGGCCTTGACCGTGTACTGGTGGGCGGTGGCGCCCTTGGTGATCAGCTTCCAGGCGGCGACGGTGTCGACCAGGCCGGCGCCCTGCTCGTGCGCCTGCACGCCGGGGATGGGGTCGGCGGAGGAGATCATCGCGGTGCGCAGATCGGCGGCCGACAGCTCGATGTTGCGCTGCTTGGCGGCCGAGAGCAGCAGCGCGGCCGAGCCCGCGACCTGCGGCGAGGACATCGAGGTGCCCTGGAGCATGCCGTACCCGGGCGGCAGGCTGTAGCCGGCCTCGGCGACCGGGGCGCCCGGCTGCCAGGTCGGGATGGCGTTGATGGAGGCGCCGGGCCCGGTGATGGTGGGCTTGAAGCCGCCGTCGGCGCGCGGTCCCGAGGAGGAGAACGGCAGCATGGCGTACTTGGTGGTCACGCCGGAGCCGTAGTTGGCCGCCCAGGTCTCCTTGGAGATGGCGGCGCCGACACTGACGACCTTGTCGGCGACCGACGGGTCGGAGACGGTGTTGACGCCGGGGCCGTCGTTGCCCGCCGAGATGAAGAGCTGGACGTCGTAGGTGTCGATCAGCTCGCTGTACACCCGGGCGCGGGCGTTGTTGCCGTCGTTCAGCGCGGGCAGGCCGCCGATGGAGACGTTGACCAGGTCCACGTCGCGGTTGACGACGAGGTCGATCATGCCCTCGAACATGGCGGTGGCGGTGCAGCCGCCGTTGAAGCGGCAGGCGCGCGAGGAGACGATCTGCGCGCCGGGGGCGGCGCCGTTCATCTGGCCGGCGAACAGGCTGTTGGCGGCGGTGATGCCGGCCACGTGGGTGCCGTGCCGTCCGGAGACGATGCCGATGTTGACGAAGTCGGCGGTCCGGCCGATCCAGTCACCGCCGTAGGGGTCCATGGGGACGTCCTCGCGGATCTCCACCACGAAGGGGACAGCCTCGGCGATGGCGGTGTCCGGGTTGTCGGTGCCGAAGTAGCCGACGTCGTGGTTCTCCCGGTACGGCTTCATCGGGGTCTCGTCCGTGAAGTCGCCGTCGTTGTCCAGGTCCACGCGGACGGTGCCGGCGGCCGGGTCGTACAGCACGGCCCAGGAGCCGTCGGTACGGCCGTCGCGGTTGACGTCGCCGCCGAGTTCACCGGCGGCGATGTTCTCGCGGAAGATCGAGACGTAGTACTCGCCGGCGGGCGCCTTGTAGTCGCGGCCGTTGTAGCTGAACGTCTCCCCGGAGACCTTGGTGGTCATCGGACGCCACGAGCCGTCGCTGTCGACGATCGGGTCGGTGGCGGTCACCCAGTCGGTGATCTTGGTCTCGCCGGTGGTGGTCTCCTGGAGCGCGGGGTGAGCGAGGTCGACGCCGGTGTCCAGGATGCCGATGGTGATGCCCCGGCCGTCGTACTTCTTGTTCTGCTTGACGAAGTCGACGGCGCCCGTCTCGTGGGAGGGCTGGTACGGGTTGGCGGCCTTGGTGGTCGCGTCGGGCGCCGGGTAGCTCGTGCCGCCGCCGTTCCCGCCGCCGGGGCCGCGCCCGGCGTCGGGCAGCGGATCCGGTACCTGGATCTCCTCGTTGAGGTCGATCGCGTACACGGAGGAGAGCGCGCGGGCCTCGTCGATGGCGTCGTCGGCGGCGCCGGTGCGCACGGTGGCGCGGACGTAGCCGATCTCGTCGAGGGTGTAGCCGACCGACGCACCCGGGAGCGCGTCGAGCGCGTCGCTGACCTCGTCGGTCTCGCCGGGCTCGGTGGCGATCATCAGGGTGACGTGCGGCTCGCCGGAGGCCTTGGCCTCGGCGAGCAGGGTGGCGTCGTGGGTGCCGAACTTGTCGTCGATGGGCTTGTCGGCGGCCGAACGGGTGAGCGCGTCGCTCTCGGCGGCGAACGCGGGCAGCGCCCCGGTGACGGCCAGCGCGCTGACCAGCCCGGTGGCGAGCACGACCCGGGTGGCCCGGGCCGATCGTCTCCTGCGTGGGGCAGCGGGGGACTGGGGAGAAGTATGTGACATGGGCATCCTTGTTCGGATTCCGGAACCGGATGACCGGTCATCATACGTAAATGATCACCTGATGTAATGGCTTTACAAGATAGTTGTCGCATTCCTGTCAGGGACGATTGAAGAAATCGTGCCCGGGGTATCTACGCGCAAGGATCGGGGCAAGAGGGGGCGAACCGCCCCGCTGATCCGGCGGAAACCGCCACACGCGCCCCGCCCGTCCCACGGGTGACGGGACCTCAGCACCGCCCGAGCGCCCGGTGTCCCGCACACCCCCGGCGCACCACCGGCCGGGATGGCAGGAGCGGACGGCGCGACGCCGCCCGCCCCCGCCCGCCGGTCACCCGGCGTGCGCCTCCTGCGCGCGCAGCGCCCGGTGCAGATCGTCGCGCTGCTCCAGCACCAGCCGGCGCAGCGCCGGGGCCGCGTCCTGGTGCGCGCTCAGCCAGGCGTCGGTGGCCTCCAGCGTCGCCCGCTCCTGCTGGAGCCCCGGGAACAGCCCCCGGACCACCGCCATGCCGATCTCGATCGACCGCTCCCGCCACACCCGCTCGATCGCCTCGAAGTAGCGAGCGGTGAACGGCGCCAGCAGCGCCTGCTGCCCCGGCCGGGCGAAGCCGTCGATGGTGGCCTCCACCAGCGCGTTGGACAGCGCGTCCGACTCCACCACCTGCGCCCAGGCGGCCTCCTTCACCTCGGCGGACGGCCGCGCCGCCAGGCAGCGCACCTGGTGACGGCGGCCCGAGGCGGTGTCGTCCCGGGTCAGCTCGTCCGCCAGCTCCGCCTCACCGGCCCGGCCGTGCGCGGCCAGCGGCAGCAGCATCGTCCAGCGCAGCTCCTGATCGACCACAAGACCCGCGATCCGTTCCTTGCCGGACAGCAGCCCCTCCAGCAGCCCGAGATCCGCGTCGGTGACCGCCCGGCCGGCGAAGAACCGCGCCCAGGCCAGCTGGTGGTCGCTGCCCGGCTCGGCGCGCCGCAGCTCCGTCCGGGCCGCCTCCGCCAGCCGGACGGCCTCGGCCTCGCGCCGCGCCCGGGGCAGGTACCACTCCAGCGCCGAATCGGCCCAGGTGAGCACCATCTGGAGCACGCCGATCTGCGTCTCGGCGCCGCCGAACCGCCGCACCAGGTCGAGGAAGTCGGCGGCCGGGAGCAGCGCGTCGCGGGTGAGGTTCCACAGCGCCGACCAGCACAGCGCGCGGGCCAGCGGGTCCTCGACGGCGCCCAGGTGCCGGCGCAGGGTGTCCAGGGACGCCGCGTCGAACCGGGTCTTGCAGTACGTCAGGTCCTCGTCGTTGACGAGCACCAGGTCCGGCCGCTCCGCGCCGGTCAGCGCGTCCACCACCGTACGGGCGTCCGACACATCGGCGCCGGCGCGGGCGTACCGGACGAGCCGCCCGCCGTCCAGCCGGTAGAGCCCGATCTGCACCCGGTGCGGGCGCAGCGTGGGGTGCTCCTCGGGCGCGTCCTGCTCGACGGCCAGCTCGGCGATCCGGCCGTCCGCGTCGTAACGCACCTGCGGGGTGAGGGAGTTGAGACCTGCGGTCTGGAGCCAGGCGCGGGCCCACCCGGCCATGTCGCGGCCGGAGGTCTCGGTGAGCACGGACAGCAGGTCCGATAGCCGGGTGTTGCCGTACGCGTGCCGCTTGAAGTAGCGCCGGGCGCCCTCCAGGAAGGCCTCCTCGCCGGCGTAGGCCACCAGCTGCTTGAGGACGGAGGCGCCCTTGGCGTAGGTGATGCCGTCGAAGTTGAGCTTGGCGTCCTGGAGGTCGCGGATGTCGGCGGTGATGGGGTGCGTCGAGGGCAGCTGGTCGGCGCGGTACGCCCACGCCTTGCGGCGGTTGGCGAAGGTGATCCAGGCCTCGTCGAAGCGGGTGGCGCCGTGGGAGGCGAACGCGCCCATGAAGTCGGCGAAGGACTCCTTGAGCCACAGGTCGTCCCACCACTCCATGGTGACCAGGTCGCCGAACCACATGTGCGCCATCTCGTGCAGCAGGGTGTTGGCGCGGGCCTGGTAGGAGGCGCGGGTGGTGCGGCCCCGGAAGACGTACTCCTCGCGGAAGGTGACCAGGCCGGGGTTCTCCATGGCGCCGAGGTTGTACTCGGGGACGAACGCCTGGTCGTACTTGCCGAAGGGGTAGGGGAAGTCGAAGTGGTCGTGGAAGAAGTCCAGCCCCGCCTTGGTGGTGGCGAAGATCTCCTCCGGGTCGAAGTGCTTGGCCAGCCCCTTGCGGCACAGCGCGCCCAGCGGGATCTCCAGCGTGGTGCCGTCCGCGAACGTGCGGGAGTAGTGGTCGCGCACATGGTGGTACGGGCCGGCCAGGATCGCCGTGATGTAGGTGGAGATGGGCCGGGTGGTGGCGAAGGTGTGCCGGACGCCGCCGCCCTCCGGGGGCGCCGACGTGCCGGTGGCGGCCCCGTTGGCGAGCACCGTCCAGCCCTCCGGGGCGAGCACGGTGACGTCGTAGGGCGCCTTGAGGTCGGGCTGCTCGAAGTTGGCGAAGACCCGGCGGGCGTCGGCCGGCTCGTACTGGGTGTAGAGGTAGGTCTCGCCGTCCTCGGGGTCGGTGAAGTGGTGCAGCCCCTCGCCGGTGCGGCTGTAGGCGCAGCGGGCGTCGACGATCAGCTCGTTCTCGGCGCGCAGCCCGTCGAGCCGGATGCGGGAGCCGTCGAAGACGCGGTCGACGTTCAGGGACTCCCCGTTGAGGGTCACCGAGTGCACGTGCGGCGCGATGAGGTCGGCGAAGGTGTCCGCGCCGTCCTCGTGCGCGGAGAAGCGGATGGTCGTGGTGGAACGGAACGTCCGCGGCCCGGAGGCGGGTGCGGGTCCGGCCGCCTCGCGTACGTCCAGGACCAGCTCGTACCCGTGCACGGTGAGCAGCCGGGACCGTGCTCCCGCCTCGTCGCGGGTCAGGTTCTCTCCGGGCACCACATGTCTCCTTTGTGTCTTCCGTGCGAAAAAAGAGGGCGCGGCCAGCATGTCATGGGGCGCTCGGATCGCTCCGGGGGCCCGGGAATGCGTCCGGGCGGCGCTCGGTTGTACGCGCGAGTGGCCGTTGCCGTATAGAGGAGCCGAACGTCATGCCGGAGAAGACTCCCGCCGATTTCTGGTTCGACCCGCTGTGCCCGTGGGCGTGGCTGACCTCGCGCTGGATGCTGGAGGTGGAGAAGGTAAGGCCGGTGGAGGTCCGCTGGCACGTGATGAGCCTGTCGGTGCTGAACGAGCCCAGGGCGGACGAGCTGCCGGAGCAGTACGCCGAGCTGCTCCAGCGCGGCTGGGCGCCGGTGCGGGTGCTGATCGCCGCCGAGGAACGGTTCGGCAGCGAGGTGCTGGGGCCGCTGTACACCGCGATCGGGACCCGTTTCCACCTCCAGGACAAGCCGCGCTCCAAGGAGACGCTGATCGAGGCGCTGGAGGAGGTCGGGCTGCCGGCCGAGCTGGCGGACGCGGGCGACACCGACGCGTACGACGAGCGGCTGCGGGCCTCGCACAAGGCCGGCATCGACCTGGTGGGCCAGGACGTGGGCACCCCGGTGATCGCGGTGCCGGGCGCGGACGGCGAGCAGATCGCGTTCTTCGGCCCCGTGGTGACCCCCGCCCCGAAGGGCGAGGCGGCGGCGCGGCTGTGGGACGGCACGCTGCTGGTGGCGAGCACCCCCGGCTTCTACGAGATCAAGCGCACCCGGGACGCGAAGCCGCAGTTCGACTGAGCGCGCCCGCACGCCGGAGCGGCCCCCGCGTCCTTGACGCGCGGGGGCCGCTCCTTTTTCCACCTGCCCGGTGAAACGGTTGAGAAGACGATCACGCGAGCAGGAGCTTGCCGCCGCCGGCCTTGGCGGCGGTGTACCGGGCGGCGACGTCCTGCCAGTCGACCACCCGCCACATCGCTTCGACGAAGTCGGCCTTCTGGTTGCGGTACTGGAGGTAGAAGGCGTGCTCCCAGGCGTCGAAGACGAGGATCGGCACGCTGCCCTGGCCGATGTTCCCCTGGTGGTCGTAGACCTGCTCCACGACCAGCCGCCCGCTCAGCGGCTCGTACGCCAGCACGCCCCAGCCGGACCCCTGCGTGGTGGCGCTGGCCTGGGAGAGCTGGGCCTTGAACCGGGCGAAGGACCCGAACGACTCGGCGATGGCGTCGGCCAGCTCCCCGGTCCCGTCCTTCTCCAGCGGCTCCCCGCCGCCGTCACCGGTCATGTTGCGCCAGTAGATGGAGTGCAGGATGTGCCCGGACAGATGGAACGCGAGGTTCTTCTCCAGCCCGGTGATGTTCCCCCACTGCTCCTTCTCCCGCGCCTCGGCCAGCCGCTCCAGCGTGTCGTTCGCGCCCTTGACGTAGCCGGCGTGGTGCTTGTCGTGGTGCAGCTCGATGATCTCCCCGCTGATGACCGGCTCCAGGGAGGAGTAGTCGTACGGCAGCTCAGGAAGCGTGTAGGTGGCCATGCCGGTTGCCTTGCCCATCTCGCTCGACTAATTGCGAAAGACTTGCAATAACAACCTAGCAGCAACTACGCCACCGACGCGCCCCCACGACACGGCACACGACCCCAGCCCGAAACCCCCGGCGGCCACCCCCTCACGGCCCCGGGTCTGTCGCGGGGGCCGGGCCTGACCACCGGCCCCCGGGCGCGGTCCGTCAGCCGGCGCCGAGCCGCCGGCGCGCGGCGCCGGCACGGGCGTCCGGGTAGTCCTCCACCAGGTGCAGCGCCGCACGCCGGTGCTCCGCCGCCCGGTCGGGGCTCTCCGGACCCACCGCCTCGGCCAGCCGCTCCAGCGCCAGCGCCTCGTGCCAGGCGTCGCCCAGCTCCCGGTGGACGGCCGCCGCCCGCCGGAAGAAGCCGGCTGCCTCCTTCGCCCGTCCGAGCCGCAGGTACGTCTCCCCGGTCCCGGACCAGGCCATCGCCTCCCGGCTGCGGTCGCCCAGCCGCCGGTGCAGCGTCGCCGAGCGGTGATAGGACGCCAGCGCCTCGTCCGCCTGTCCGCTCTCCCGCTGCGCGTCCCCCAGGGCGATCAGCCAGTACCCCTCAAGGCCGTCGTTGCGCAGATCGAGCGCCAGCTCAACCGCCTCCTGCGCGGCGGCCAGCGCCGCCGCCGTCTCACCGCGCTCGCGGTGGATCGCGCTCAGCTGGTTCAGCGCGTTGCCCACACTGCGCCGGGCACCCAGCTCCCGGTGGGTCCGCAGGGCCTGCCGGGCATCCGACTCCGCTTCCGCCAGCTTGCCCGCCTCGTAGCGGGTACTCGCCAGATTCGACAGGGCCATCGCCGCCCGGTGCCGCTCATCCAGGTCCTCGAACGCCGCCCCCGCCCGGGCGAAGAAGTCCTCGGCGGCGGCCAGCCGCCGGCGGCGCAGTTCGACGATGCCCAGGAGGTTCAGCGACGCCGCCTCACCGCGCCGGTCGCCGGACTCCCGGCGGATCTCCAGCGCCCGCTCATGGCAGTTCCGCGCCTCCGCCAGCCGGTTGACGCGGGCGTGGCCCATGCCCTGGTACTCCAGCAGCTCCGCCTCACCCGCCCGGTCACCGATCCGGCGCACGGCGCCCAGCCCGATCTCCGCGACAGCCAGCCAGGTGTGCACCGTCGCGGAGGGCGCCTTGGCACCCCACAGCACGGCCGCGAGCCGCCAGGCGCGCTCGTCCTCACCGGCCGCCTCGGCGGTCAGCACGACGGGGAGAAAGTTGTCGTGCTCGCGCTCGGCCCAGTTCACGGCGGCGTCGTAGTCCGGGAAGAGGGCCGGCAGGTCCGGGGTGGCGGGCCCCGGCCTGAGCCACTCCCGTGCCGCGTCCGCGGACTCCAGATACCAGTCGAGCACGCGGCGCAGCGCCTCCGCCCTGCCGTCCGCCGGCTCGTCCTGCTGGGCCTGGTTGGTGGCGTACGCGCGCAGCAGATCGTGGAACTCGTAGCGGTCGGGCGCGGTCTGTTCCAGCAGATGAGCGCTGACGAGCACGTCCAGCAGCTGGCGGGTCCGCCGTACGGTGATCCCGGCGAGAGCCGCGACCGACTCGATACCGAACTCGCGGGCCGGGTGCAGGCCGAGCAGCCGGAACAGCCGGGCGGCATCCGCCGACAGCGCGCGATAGGACCAGGCGAAGACGGTGCGGACGGCCTCGGCCTCCTCCTCGTCATCGGTACTCAGCGCGTCCCACAGCGCCGACTCGTCCCGCAGATCGGCGATCAGTTCGTCCAGGCTCATGTGCGGATGCCCGGCGGCCCGCTCGGCGGCGATCCGCAGGGCCAGCGGCAGTCGCGCGCACAGCCGGGCCAGTTCGGCCAGCTTCCCGGCGTCGTCCGCCGGCCGGTAGCCGGCGGTGACGGCACGCAGCAGGGCGACCGCCTCGTCCTCGGGGAGGGTGCCGAGCGTGAGGCGGCGCGCGCCGTCCCGTATGGCGAGCCCGGACAGCCGGCCCCGGCTGGTGACGATGACCAGGGCCTGCCCGTGGCCGGGAAGCAGCGGTCGTACCTGGGCGACGGAGGCGGCGTTGTCGAGCACGATGAGCATCCGGCGGTCGGCCAGCCGCGACCGGAACAGTGCCGACGCCGCCTCGGTGTCCTCCGGTACCCGGCTCGCCGGGACCCCGAGCGCGGTGAGGAAGCGGCGCAGCGCCTCATGGGCGGTGACCGGTTCCCCGGCGTCGTAGCCGCGCAGATTGATGTAGAGCTGGCCGTCGGGGAACCGCTCCCTGATCCGGTGCGCCCAGTGCAGGGCCAGCGAGGTCTTGCCCGCGCCGGCCGTTCCGGCGATGAGGCACACCGATACCACCAGAGGGGCGCCGTCCTCGCCGGGGAGCACGGCATTGAGCTCGGCGAGCTCGTGCACCCGGTTGACGAACCCCCGGACGTCGGCGAGCAGTTGGCGCGGCACGTCGTCCCGGTTCCGGGCCCGGCCGCCGCCGTGGTCGTGGAAGTGCACGCCTCCGCTGATCCGCCCGGCCTGGACCGCGTCCCGGGTGGTCCCCGACAGTTCGGCATGCGTACTGCCGGGAACCGCGCGGTTCTCCTCGTGCCCCTCTTCGGTGTGCATGGAGAACGCTTACCCCGTTTCGGGACCCGCTGTCAGCTCCGGGGGTGGCAGGGGAGCCACTTCGCGGTCCAGATAGGAGAAGACGTCCTCGCCCTCGGCGAAGAGCCGGCGGATGAGCTGTTCCCAGGGGCCGGCCAGCCGGGGGTCGGTGAACCGGGTCGCGTGGTCGAACGCTCCGGCGGCGGTGTAGTGGATGAGGTAGAGCGTCCCGTCCCCCAGCACCACGATCTCGGGAAGCAGACCGTCGTGTTCGAGGTCCCGCACCGTCCGGGCGTCGATCACCCGGACCGGGGTGCCGTACTCGGCTCCGAGGGCGAGCGCGTGCAGTTCCCACCGGACGTACGGCGTCAGGGGCTGTTCGACCACCCGGACCCGGTGGAAGACGTAGCCGCGCTCCTGCCGTTCGCGCTGGGTCGCCGCCAGCCGTTCTCTGCGGTCCTCCAGCAGGCTCAGGGCACGTTCCCAGTCACCGCGCCGCAGTGCCTCGCGGCTGGGGCTGGCTTCCTCGAAGTGCTGGCGGCGTTCGAGTTTCCAGGAGGAGCCGTCGCGGATCTCCGCCGCCCGCCGCCGGAAGTCGTGCCCGTAGTCGTCGTCGAGCCGGGTGCCGCGGGCCGGGTCGAGAGCGGGGAGCCGGAGGTCAAGCATCGGGGATGTCCGGCTTCGCCGCGCTGAGCATGTTGCCGGGAATGATCACCAGGCGCTCGTCCGGGCCGAGCCGTACCCCGGGCGGAAGCCGGGAGTCGTAGGCGGTCGTCAGGTCCCGGCCGATGACCGCCACGTCTCCGTTGTCGAGCTGCCAGATGTCGGGGCACAGCTCCTCGTCCTCCGAATTGCCCAGCTCCTGGGCCGTCTTGCCTAACCGCCGGGCGAACGAGGCGGTCGGGTCCGCCTCCCATGGTCGTGTCACGATTCCTCCACACAAGGTGATGGGCCTGTGGCCGGTGTCACAGGAAGCCTAGGGGCGGCGTTCTCAGGCCGACAACGGATCGCGGGGGCGCACTGAGCCGTGCCGGGGCGCCCCGGCGTGACCTTGGGCCATGTGTTGTTGGGTGTGCATAACGGGGGTGGGTTCGGGCAGTGGATTGGGCTCTTGTTTTCGGTCGGTCGGGTGGGGTCGGATGGGGGTGGGGGAAATCGTTCTTTGGAGGATGTGTATGAGCACCGCTGTACTCGCGGATCTGTTGCCCGCGCCCACGCTGTCCCGGGCCCGGGTGCGGGATGTGGCACTGGTCGTGGGAGGTGCCGCGCTGACCGGGGTGGCCGCGCAGATCGCGCTGCCGGTGCCCGGGTCGCCGGTGCCGGTGACCGGCCAGACGTTCGCCGCCCTGCTCGTCGGTGTCTCGCTCGGCCCGGCGCGCGCGCTGCTGTCCATGCTGCTGTACGCCGTGGCCGGCATGGCCGGGATGCCGTGGTTCGCGGAGGCGTCCTCCGGGTACGGCATGCCCTCCTTCGGCTACATCATCGGCATGGCCGTGGCCGCCGGTGTCGTCGGTGAGCTGGCGCGGCGCGGCGGGGACCGTACGGTGCTGCGGACGGCCGGGACCATGGTGACCGGCATGGCCGTCACCTACGCCATCGGCGTGCCCTATCTCGCCCTGGCCACCGGCATGTCGGCCGGTGAGGCGATGGCCGCCGGTCTGGTGCCGTTCCTCATCGGGGACGCCCTCAAGGCCGTGCTCGCCATGGGCGCGCTGCCCACCGCCTGGCGGCTGGCGGGCCGCCGGGGGCGCGGGTAAGGGGACCGCTGCGCGCATGTCAGACTCGTGCCCATGCGCGTCTATCTCGGCTCCGACCACGCCGGCTACGAACTGAAGAATCACCTCGTCGACTGGCTCACGGCCCACGGCCATGAGCCGGTCGACTGCGGCCCGCACACGTTCGACGCCCAGGACGACTATCCGCCGTTCTGTCTGCGCACCGCCGAGGCGGTGGCCGCCGACCCGGACGCGCTCGGTGTCGTCATCGGCGGCAGCGGCAACGGTGAGGCCATCGCCGCCAACAAGGTCGCGGGCGTACGCTGCGCCCTCGCCTGGAGCGTGGAGACGGCGAAGCTGGGGCGGCAGCACAACAACGCCAACGTGGTGAGCGTCGGCGCCCGGATGCACACCACCGACGAGGCCACCACCTTCGTGGAGGTCTTCCTGGCCACCCCGTACTCCGGCGAGGACCGGCACACCCGCCGGATCGACATGCTCAGCGCCTACGAGAGCGACGGCACGCTGCCTCCGCTGCCCGACGGCGCCTGATGCCGGAGGGGCACACCATTCACCGGCTGGCCGCCGACTACCGGGAACGGTTCGGCGGCCGGGCGGTGCGGGCCGACTCCCCGCAGGGGCGGTTCGCCGGGGGTGCCGCGCTCATCGACGGCGAAGTGCTGCGGGAGTGCGACGCCCACGGGAAGAACCTGTTCCTCGGCTTCGGCTGGCGCCGCTGGGTGCACATCCATCTCGGCCTGTACGGGAAGGTCGCCTTCGGCGACGGGCCGCCGCCCGCACCCACCGGGCAGATCCGACTGCGGCTGGCCTCCCCCGAGGGGTACGCCGAACTGCGCGGCCCCACCACCTGCGCGCTGCTCAGCCAGGACGAGAAGTCCGCCGTGCAGCGCCGGCTGGGCCCGGACCCGCTGCGCGCCGACGGCGACCCCGACCTGGTGTGGCGGCGGATCTCCGCCAGCCGCACCCCGATCGCCGAACTGCTGATGGACCAGCGGGTCATCGCGGGCGTCGGCAACGTGTACCGGGCCGAGATCCTCTTCCGGCACGGCATCGACCCCTACCGCCAGGGCCGCTCCCTCACCGAGGCCGAGTGGCGGCCGATGTGGGCTGACCTCGCCGCGCTCATGCGCGAGGGCGTGCGCAAGAACCGCATCGACACCGTGAGGCCCGAGCACACGCCCCAGGCCATGGGCCGCCCGGCGCGCGTGGACGGGCACGGGGGAGAGGTGTACGTGTACCGGCGCGCCACGCTGCCCTGCCTGGTGTGCGGGACGGCGATCCGGCGTGCCGAACTCGCCGCCCGCAACCTGTTCTGGTGCCCGGTCTGTCAGGCGGCCGGCTGACCCTCGGCGACCAGTTCGCGCACCGCGCGCACCAGCCGCTCCAGGTGCTCGGCCGGGGTGCCGACGCCGAAGCTCACCCGGATCGCCTTCAGCGGGCCCTCGCAGCCGTCCGCCGCCGCCTCGTCCGCGCCCAGCAGGGTACGGACCAGGGGGTGCGCGCAGAACAGTCCGTCGCGGACGCCGATGCCGTACCGCTCGGAGAGCGCCCGGGCGAACGCCTCGCTCGGCCAGTTGTCCACGACGAACGACAGCACCGCCACCCGGGCGGCCTGCGGGCCGAACAGCGTCAGTTCCCGGACGCCGGGGACGGTGGCCAGGCCCGCCCGCAGGCCCGACAGCAGTTCCTCCTCGCGCGCCACCAGCCGCTCGAAGCCCGCCCCGGTCAGGGCACGGCAGGCGGCGGCGATCGCACAGGCGCCGATGACGTTGGGCGAACCGGCCTCGTGCCGTGCGACGTTGTCCTGCCACTCCACCGTCACCGCGCCGCCCTCCGCGGTGACCGCGCGGCTGGCGCCGCCGCCCGCCAGGTAGGGCCGGCCGCGGCGCAGCCAGTCGGCGCGGCCGGCGAGCACCCCGGCGCCGAAGGGCGCGTACAGCTTGTGCCCGGAGAAGGCCACCCAGTCGACGCCGAGCGCGGTGATGTCCACCGGGCGGTGCGGGGCGAGCTGGGCGGCGTCCAGGACGGTGCGGGCGCCGGCCCGGCGGGCGGCGGTGGCGAGTTCGGCGACCGGCCACAGTTCGCCGGTGACGTTGGAGGCGCCGGTGACGCACAGCAGCTTCGGCCCCGGTCCGGCGTCGGCGAGGGCGTTGACGAGGGTGGCGACGGCCTGTCCCGGGGTGCGCGGGGCGGGGAGGTAGGTGACGGCGTGGCCGTGGTGGGCCCAGGGCAGCAGCGCGGCGTGGTGTTCGGTCTCGAAGACGAACACCTGGGTGCCGGTGGGCAGGGCGCCGGCCAGCAGGTTGAGCGAGTCGGTGGTGGAGCGGGTGAAGATCAGTTCGTCGTCGGGCCGGCAGCCGAGGAACGCGGCCACGGTGCGCCGGCTCTCCTCGTACAGGTCGGTGGACAGCTGCGACAGATGGCCGGCGCCGCGGTGCACGCTGCCGTAGTACGGGGCGTACGCGGCGACCTCGTCCCACACCGCGCGCAGGGCGGGGGCGCTGGCGGCGTAGTCGAGGGCCGCGTAGCCGGTCTCGCCGCCGTCCGCGAGCGGGGCGCGGACGTCGTCGCCGAGCACCGGCAGGCGACAGTCGGTGGTGGTGTTCCGGGCAGGGGTGGTCAGGGTCACGGGCATGGCGAAGCTCCGGAAAGGATGAAGAAAAGCAGGCAGGGGCAGGCTGGGTCGGGGGCGTGCGCCCTATCGCATTCGCTTGCTCATCGGAAAACTCCCTCGCGAACCGTGCTTGCCGCAGACCTCGCTGCCTACGGCCCGGTCATCACCCGGGGCACCCCGCCGACGGTTGGAGGGTTGCCGGACAGCGGGCCGGGGCCTTGATCGCTGTCACTCGTGACCTGATCGGAGACTATGCCATGCCGGCCGCCCGGTGAACACCGGCTGTCCGGATGGCGAGATCCCCGTCTCGGGGCGTGCTTGACAGTCCGCCGGGGTTGGCCGATATTTGCCGCATGCCAGCCCTGCCGCTTTTGACGTCGCGCCGACACGTGGACCTGCTCCGCGTCGCGTCGGCGTCCTGTGCCGGCTGCTGATTTCCCCTCCCTTTCCCGGCGGTGAGCGCCGGCCCTGAGCCGCGCCCGTAGCCCCGCAACCGCCGCCCGTTCCACGGGACTTCCGTGCCCCGCGCCCGGCCCGCCCCTGCCCGGGGCCGGCCGTGCCGCGGCGCGTCGCCCCGCCCGCTCTCCCCCCGTGCGCCCCGCACACCCCGTTTCCGCCCGCCGCCGCGCCGTGCCCGAACGCGCGCCGCCGGCCGGGGGATTCGTCCTGAAAGGAAGCCCTCCGTGGCCACCACGCCCACGCCACGACGGCGCAGCAGCCGTCGCATACCCCGCCCCGCCCACGCCACCGCGCTGCTCGCCGCGCTCGCCGTCACCCTCACCGCCTGCGGCACCGGCGAGAGCGGCACCGGCGGCTCCGGTGACGGCACGGGCGGCGGCGCCTCCGGCGACCCGGTGGCCGGCGGCACCCTGCGGTACGCCTTCGCCAACACCATCGACTGCGTCGACCCGCGCCAGCGCCCCCAGCTCACCTCCCGCAACGTCGGCCGCCAGCTCGGCGACCAGCTCACCGAACAGGACCCGGAGACCAAGGAGATCAAGCCCTGGCTCGCCACCTCCTGGGAGATCAGTGACGACGTCAGCCAGTTCACCTTCCATCTGCGCGAGGACGTCACCTTCTCGGACGGCGCCCCCTTCGACGCCGAGGCGGTGAAGGCCAACTTCGACGCCATCGTCGACCTCGGCGCCCGCGCCCCGCAGGCCGGCAGCTTCCTCGCCGGCTACCAGGGCGCCACCGTCCTGGACCCGCACACCGTGCGCGTCGACTTCGACGGCCCCAACGCCCAGTTCCTCCAGGCCACCGCCACCGCCTCCTTCGTCCAGCTCTCCCCGGCCTCCCTCGGCAACGACCCCGCCGCCCTGTGCCTGGGCGACTTCGCCGCCTCGGGACCGTTCACCCTCGGCTCCTTCACCCCCGAGAAGTCCGTCGAACTCATCAAGCGCGAGGACTACGCCTGGGCCTCCCCGATCGCCGAGAACCAGGGCCCCGCCTACGTCGACCGGATCGTCCTCGAAGTCGTCCCCGAGGGCGGCGTCCGCTACGGCGCGGTCACCAGCGACCAGATCGACCTCGCCGACGGCATCCCCTTCACCAACCAGGCCGAGCTGACCAACCTGCCCGGCTACGGCCTGGCCACCGGCGCCTCGCCCGGCATCGCCATCCCGTACATCCCGCTCGCCTCCAGCCCCAAACTCCAGGACCCCGATGTCCGCCGCGCGCTGAGCCTGGGCATCGACCGGCAGGCCGTCGTCGACGCCGTCTTCCAGGGCACCCAGCAGCCGGCCACCGGCGTGCTCACCGCCGCCACCCCCGGCTGGACCGACCAGTCCGCGGAGATCCGGCACGACCCCGAGGCCGCCATCGCCCTGCTGGAGGGCGCCGGTTACGACCGGGTCGGCACCGACGGCATCCGCGAGAACGCCGACGGCGACCGGCTCTCCCTCACCATCACCTACCAGTCCGGCAGCACCGACACCGAGGCCCAGCACCAACTGGTGCAGCAGGAGTGGAAGGAGATCGGCGTCGAACTCGTCCTCGACCCGGTGGCCACCCTCCCCGACGTGCCCATCGACGAGTTCCCCGGCGACCTGACCACCTGGAGCCAGGGCCGCGCCGACGTCGACGTCATCCGCCTCGTCTACGGCTCCGCCCACCCGGAGATGAGCATGCTGTACAACCACCCCGACGAGGAACTCGACGCCCTCCTCGACGCCCTCCAGTCCACCGTCGACCCGGACGAGCGGCAGACCATCGGTGACGCCGCCCAGCAGCGCATCATCGAGCAGGGCTACACCATCCCCGTCTACGACCGGTTCTGGTCCTACGGCTACGGCCCCTCCGTCGGCGGCTTCCGCGCCGACATCGAGGGCAAGCCGCTGCTGAACGAGGTGTGGATCGCTTCGTGAGGCGCTACGTCCTGGTCCGGCTCGCCAACGGAATCATCGTCCTGTGGGCGGCGCTGAGCCTGTCCTTCCTGGTGCTGCATCTCGTCCCCGGCGACCCGGTGTCGATCATGCTGCGCTCCGCCGGCGGCGGCGACCCGATGGGCGTCGACCGGGCCCAGGCCGACGCGCTCCGCGCCGAGCTGGGCCTGGACCGTCCGCTGTACGCCCAGTACGCGGACTTCGTCTCCCGGGCGCTGACCCTGGACTTCGGCACCTCCTTCGGTACCGGGGACGAGGTCTCCGCCATGCTGGGGCGCGCCCTGCCCTCCACCCTGGAGCTGGCCACCGCGTCCCTGCTGCTCACCGCCGTCCTGGGGGTGGCCGCCGCGCTGGCGGCCACCCTGGCCCCCTGGGCGCCGCTGCGCAACGCGGTGCTCTCCGGCACCGTCGCCGGGATCTCGCTGCCCAGCTTCTGGACCGCGATCCTGCTGATCCAGGTGTTCTCCTTCGGCCTGGGCTGGTTCCCGGCGTACGGCGACGGCGACGCCTCCCGGCTGGTGCTGCCCGCCATCGCGCTCGCCCTGCCCAGCGCGGGCGTGCTGGCCCAGCTGCTGGCCAAGGGGCTGCGGACGGCGCTGGCCGAACCGTACGTGCGCACCGCCCGCGCCAAGGGGGCCGGGCGGCTGCGCACCGTGTGGACGCACGCCTTCCGCAACGCCTCCATCCCGGCGCTGACCATGCTCGGCATGATGATCGGCAACATCCTGGCCGGCGCCATCATCACCGAGACGGTCTTCGCCCGCGCCGGCATCGGCCGGCTGACCGCCGACGCCATCGCGGACCAGGACTTCCCCGTCATCCGGGCGATCATCTTCCTGGCCGGCGCCCTGTACGTCGTGGTCAACCTCGCCGTCGATCTCATCTACCCCAAGGTCGATCCGCGGATCGTCCTCCAGCCCGCCTGATGTCCGCCGACATCGACCGGAGTTCCCCGATGACGCTCACCACCGAGCAGGACCCGCGGCGACCGGACCGGCCCCCGGCGCCCCCCGCGGCGGCGGCCCCCGCCGACCCGGGACAGGAACAGACACACGGCCGCGCCGCCCGGCTGCGCGCCGCGCTCGGCACCGTCGCCGCCCGCCCCGGGCTGCACCTCGCCGTCCTCTACCTGGCGCTGATCCTGGCCTGGACGTTCGCCCCGTCGCTGTTCGCGGGCACCGACCCGCTGCGCACCGACCCGGCCGCCTCCCTCACCCCGCCCGGCGCCGACCACTGGTTCGGCACCGACAACCTCGGCCGCGACCTGTACACCCGCGTGGTACACGGCACCCGCACCTCGCTCACCGCCGCGCTGATCGCCGTCTCGCTCTCCCTGGTGGCCGGCACCGTCCTCGGCGTGCTCTCCGGCTACCTCGGCGGCTGGGTCGACCAGACCCTGATGCGGTGCGTGGAAGTCCTCATCGTCATCCCCGGACTGCTGCTCTCCCTCGCCGTGGTCTCCATCCTCGGCTTCGGCGTCACCAACGTCGCGATCGCCGTGGGCATCTCCGGCGTCCCGGCGTTCGCCCGGGTGATCCGCGCCGAGGTGCTGCGCATCAAGTCCAGCGTGTACGTCCGGGCCGCCGTCACCAGCGGCACCCGCACCCCGGTGATCCTGCTGCGCCATGTCCTGCCCAACGCCTCCCAGCCGGTGCTGGTGCTGGCCGCCCTGGAGATCGGCGGCGCCGTGCTGTCCGTCTCCGCGCTCAGCTTCCTGGGGTACGGGGCCGCGCCGCCCGCGCCGGAACTGGGCGCCATGGTCTCCCAGGGCCGCGACTACCTCTCCACCGCCTGGTGGCTGACCACCTTCCCCGGCCTGGCCATCGCACTGATCGTGCTGTGCGCCAACCGGATCGGACGGGCCCTCGAAAGGACCGGAGTGCGCTGATGACCACGGACGCACCGCAGCCCCTGCTCTCCGTACGCGACCTGCACGTCGCCTTCCGCTCCCGCCGCTCCACCGTACGGGCGGTACGCGGCGTGGACCTCGACCTCGCGCCCGGCCGCACCCTGGCCCTGGTGGGGGAGTCCGGCTCTGGCAAGTCGACCACCGGACTCGCCGTCCTCGGCCTCCTCCCGCCCGGCGCCCGGCTGAGCGGCGGCCGGGTCACCCTGGCCGGCCGCGACCTCACCGCCCTGCCGGAACGCGCCTGGCGCACCGTACGCGGCCGGGAGATCGGCTTCGTCCCGCAGGACCCGATGGTCTCCCTCAACCCCGTGCGGCGGGTGGGCCACCAGGTCGCCGAGGTGCTGCTGATCCACGGCCTCGCCGAGGACAGAAAAGCCGCCCACGCACGCGCCGTCGACCTGCTCGCCGACGCCGGGCTCCCCGAACCCGCCAAGGTGGCACGCCAGTTGCCGCACGAGCTGTCCGGCGGAATGTGCCAGCGCGTGCTCATCGCCATCGCGCTCGCCGGCCGGCCCAAGCTGCTGATCGCGGACGAGCCGACCAGCGCCCTGGACGTCACCGTGCAGCGCCGCATCCTCGACCACCTGGAGACCGTCACCGAACGGCACGGCACCGCGCTGCTGCTCATCACCCACGACCTGGCGGTGGCCGCCGACCGCGCCGACGAGATCGCCGTCATGTCGCGCGGCGAGATCGTCGAACGCGGCCCCGGGCACCGCGTGCTGACCGCGCCCGCGCACCCCTGTACCCGTGAACTCGTCGGCGCCGTCCCCGACATGACCGCCCCACCCGCCGCCCCCGCCCCGGAAGGACCGCCGCTGCTGGACGTGCGCGGCCTGCGCCGCTCCTTCGACGGCGGCCGGACCGTCGCCGTCGACGACGTCGGCTTCACCCTCGCCGCCGGCGGCTCGCTCGGCATCGTCGGCGAATCCGGCTCCGGCAAGTCCACCACGGCGCAGCTCGTGCTGCGCCTGGACCGCCCGGACGCCGGCACCATCACCTTCGACGGCCACGACCTCGGCTCCCTCGGCCCGGCCGCGCTGCGCCGGCTGCGCCGCGACATCCAGCCGGTGTTCCAGGACCCGTACGGCTCGCTGGACCCGCGCTTCACCGTCGCCGAGGCCATCGCCGAACCGCTGCGCGCCTACCGCACCACCGGGCGGCGCGGCCGGCAGCGGCGGGTGGCCGAACTGCTCGACCTGGTACGGCTGCCCGCCACGACCGCCGGCCGCCGCCCCGCCGAACTCTCCGGCGGCCAGCGGCAGCGCGTCTCCATCGCCCGCGCGCTCGCGCTCACCCCCCGGCTGCTCGTCCTGGACGAACCGGTCTCCGCCCTGGACGTCTCCGTGCAGGCCAGCGTGCTCGACCTGCTGGCCGAACTCCGCGCCGGCTTCGGCCTCAGCTACCTCTTCATCTCCCACGACCTGGCCGTGGTCCGGCAGATCTGCGACCGGGTGGCGGTGATGCGCCGGGGCCGCATCGTGGAGAGCGGCCCGGTGGCCCGGGTCTTCGACCACCCGGAACACCCGTACACCCAGGAGCTGCTGTCCGCCATCCCCGGCCGCCGCGCCCGCGCACCCCTGCCGGGGTGACCTTCGCGCACCC
>NZ_JBHWJL010000034.1:0-29788 GCF_042731495.1 Streptomyces sp. NPDC059853 | reverse complement strand
GGCCGAGCATCTCGTCCCGGCCGGCCGGGTCGAGGCCGTTGGTGGGCTCGTCCAGCAGCACCAGCTTCGGGTCGTGGACGAGGGCCTGGGCGAGCTTGACGCGCTGCTTCATGCCGGTGGAGTAGCCGCCCATGGGGCGGTACCGCTCCTCGTACAGGCCGACGTGCCGCAGCGTGTCGGCGGTACGTTCGCGGGCCGCCGTGCTGGGCAGCCCGGACATCCGGGCCATGTGCACGACGAACTCGGTCGCCGACACGTCGGGCGGCAGGCAGTCGTGCTCGGGCATGTACCCGACCTGCTCCCTGATGGCGGCGCCCTCGCGGGCGGTGTCCTTGCCCAGCACGGCCGCGCTGCCCTCGCTGGCGGGGGCGAGCCCCAGCAGGATCTTGATCAGCGTCGATTTGCCGGCGCCGTTGGCCCCGACGAGGCCGGTGACGCCCGGCCCGATGTCCACGGTCAGCCGGTCGAGAGCGGTCACCCGGGGGTACCGCTTGCTCAGGCTCTCGGTCGCAATCACACTCACCCGGTCGACCCTAGTGCCGCCCGCGGGTCCCCACGTCCCTCTCGCGGGTGCCTTTCCCCTTAGGGGAAGCCGGGCCCGCCCCGGGGACGGCCGGGCCCGGCCTACCGGGCCAGCTGGGCGAGCCCTTCGGTGGCGATCCGCTCGAAGACCGCGGGGTCGGCCGCGTACACCGAGTCGGGCACCGGGTAGTGGACAACGAGTTCGGTGAAGCCGAGTTCCGCGCAGCGGCCGGCGAAGTCGACGAACGCCGCCACGGACTGGAGCGGGTCGACCCCGGGAGCCAGGGAGGAGTCCAGGACGACCTTGTCCAGCGCGTCCGGTTCGCGGCCCGCCTCCTCGCAGATGCCGGCCAGCCGCTCCACCTGGCGGCCGAGGCCGGCGAGGAACGCGTCAGGGCCGCCGTCCAGGGACTTCGGGTCGCCGGTGGTCACCCACGCCTGGCCGTGCCGGGCGGCCAGCCGCATGCCGCGCGGCCCGGTGGCGGCGACCGCGAACGGCAGCCGGGGCCGCTGCACACAGCCGGGGATGGTGCGGACCTCGTGCGCGGAGTAGAAGTCGCCCCGGTAGGAGACCCCGCCGGTACCGCCCTCGCTCAGCAGCCGGTCCAGCAGCGGCACGAACTCGGCGAACCGGTCGGCGCGCTCGCGCGGGCTCCACGCGTCGTGGCCGAGCGCGGTGGCGTCGAAACCGGAACCCCCGGCACCGATACCGAGGGTGAGCCGGCCGCCCGAGATGTCATCGAGCGTGATCAGTTCCTTCGCCAGCGTGACGGGGTGCCGGAAATTTGGCGAGATCACCATGGTGCCCAGCCGGATGCGCTCCGTGGCGGCCGCCGCCGCGGTCAGGGTGGGCAGCGCACCGAACCAGGGCTGGTCACGGAAGGTGCGCCAGGAGAGATGGTCGTAGGTGTACGCGGTGTGGAAGCCCAGCTCCTCGGCGTGCTGCCAGCTCCGGCGTCCCCCTTCCCGCCAGCGCCAGACGGGAAGGATGACGGTGGAGAGCCGCAGGGGGAGGGCGGAGGAAACAGCCATGCGGGGAAGCCTAGGCCCTTTCCGGTCAGGAATTCACCGCTTCCGGCCGATGGCTCATGCGTGCGGGGACCCCGCACGCATGGGCGGGCATATGCTGCATGACTGTGCCTGACTCCGTGTCCACACCAGTCGCCCGCACCCTCACTCTCCCCCCGCAGCCCCCGCGCACCGCGCTCCCCAAGCTCATCGCCACCGACCTGGACGGCACCCTGCTGCGCCGCGACGGGACCGTCTCCCCGCGCACCGCCGCCGCGCTCGCCGCCGCCGGCCGGGCCGGCGTCGAGGTGCTGTTCGTGACCGGCCGCCCGGCCCGCTGGGTCGTCCCGCTCCGCGAACACGCCACCGGCCGCGCCCTGGCCATCTGCGGCAACGGCGCCGCCCTCGTCGATCTGCGCGCGGGCGGCACCCTGCTCGCCGCCCGCGCCCTCCCGGCGGCCAACGCGCTCGGCCTGGTCGCCGCGCTGCGCGCCGCCGCCCCCGGCGTCACCTTCGCCGTGGAACGCGCCGGCGGCATCCACTACGCCACCGGCTACCCGCCGCTCCACGAGGAGGACCCGACCGTCGTCGGCACCACCCCCGTCGAGGACCTGCTCGCCGAGGACGGCCCGTACGCCGGCCAGCCGCTCCTCAAACTGCTCGCGCACCACCGGGAGCTGGCCCCGGACGCCTTCCTGGCCCTGGCCCGCTCGGTCTGCGGCGGACTCGGCGAGATCACCCGCTCCTCCCCCACCCCCCTGCTGGAGATCAGCGCGCCCGGGGTCACCAAGGCCAGCACCCTGGCGCTGCACTGCGCCCGGCACGGCATCGCGCCCGGCGAGGTGGTGGCGTTCGGGGACATGCCGAACGACCTGGAGATGCTGCGCTGGGCGGGCCGCGCCTACGCCATGGCCAACGCCCACCCCGCGGTGCTGGCCGGCGCCACCCGGCGCACCCTCTCCCACCAGCGGGACGGGGTGGCGGTCGTCATCGAACGGCTGCTGGCCGGCTGCTGAGGGCCGCGCGGCTCACGGCGGCGGCTCAGGAGCGGTTCTCCTCGCCGCCGGCCCCGCCCGCCGCCTCGTCCTTGCGGTGCGGGCCCGCGTACCCCGGGCTGCCGAAGTCCGGGGCGGCGTACCCCTTCGCGCGCCGCTCACCGCCCTCCCCCTCGCCCTCGCCCTCGCCGCCGCCGGAAGAGGAGGAGGACGAGTCGAAGCCGGGGCGGGCGTAGTCGCCCGCGGTGTAGTCACCCGCCGAGAAGTCGCCCGCCGTGTACCGCCCGGTGGAGTAGCCGCGGCTCGCGCCGCCCGAGCGCTCGGGCGAGGCGTAGTCGGGCGCCGCGTACCCCTTGGACGGGGCCGGGTCCTCCCCGCGCTGTGTGGAGAACTCCGGGCTGGAGAACTCCGGCCGCGAGTACTCGGGATGCCCCACGCGCGGCGTGGTACGGGGCGCCCCGCCGGTGGGGCTGGAGAACTCGGGGCTGGAGAACCGCCGCTGCGGTGCCACGCGCCCGGCCGCCGCACCCTCGCCCGCGCCGTCCCCCGCGCCGCCGGTGCCGTGCGACGCCACCGCCTGGCGCACGAACGGCGCGATGCCGCGCTCGGCGAGCGCCCGCCGCCAGTCCTCGCGCGCCTCGGCCACGTCCCCGGCCAGCCGGCCGCGCCCCGCGTCCTGCTCACCGGCCCGGATGGCGGAGGCGGAGCCGTTGCGGGCCGCCGTGATCACCAGCCCGGCCACCGCGAGCAGCAGCCCGAAGGCGGCGAACAGCGCGAACAGCCAGCCGATGTCGCGCATCGAACGGCCCACCGCCGCCTCGTTGCCGGACAGGCCCATGAGGTAGCCGACCAGCAGGAACACCACGGCGGCGACCCCGGCCAGTACGGGGATCAGCACCGAGACGACCGCCAGGTTGCCGCCGCCGGATCTCTCGCGCCCGGCCGGCTGCCCGGCACCGGCCCGCAGTTGCTCCCGCAGCCGGACGTAGCGGTGGTACTCGTCGGTGGCGGGGGCGGTCAGCTGCGGTCTGGCCTCCAGCGCGGCCCGCCGCACCTGGCGGACGGCGGTGGTGCGCCCGGCACCGTTCCCCAGCCGCGCCGAGCGCAGCGCCTCGTCGAGGACCCGCTCGAATTCGGCTCGATCCTCTGGCAACACGTCATGAGCGCCGTTCATATAAGTCCCCAGATGCTCCGAAGGGCCTTCCTGCCGACCGGGCGGTCAGGTGGGCAGAGAGCTGGTGAGGGACTGATGGTAAAGGGCTTCCGGCGCCCGTCATAGGAGATTGCCGGAATCTTTCCGTCCGTCACCTCGCCGGAGGGATTCCCGGCACCCCCGCGGCCTTGTGCGCCCCCTTCTCACCTGCCCGCCGCTGTGGCCGGGCACTCCGCACAACAGGGAACGGACGCTCAATCATCCAGGGGAAGCCGGGCCACCAGAAGTTTTCCGGCCATGGTGACGCCGCCGTCCATCGCGATGGCGAGGGAATCCGCATAGATGTGCGGGCCGTCGATCCGGGGCGCGGCGTCCGGCGCGTCGGGGTCGCCCGACTCGGATTCGGCGGGCTCGCCGGTGAGATACGGGATGGGGCTGTGGCCGTGCACGATGCGCTTGCCGCCGTAGGTGTCCAGGAGTTCCCTGGCGGCCTGCGGGCCGTCCTCGTCCCGGAACGCGAACCGCTTGGTGAATTTGCGGAACAGCTCCCAGGTCTCCTCCGCGTCATGGCGCGCGAGAGCCTGCCAGATGGCGTCGTTGACGTCGTCGACGTTCTGCCCGTATTCGAGATAGGCCGTCGTGTCGGAGTGCAGCAGCAGATGGCCGTCCGCCACCGCCATGGAATCGAGCCGGGACATCCACTGGATGTGATGGTCGCGCAGCCGTTCCATGTCGGCGCGCTGACCCCCGTTCAGCATCCAGGCGGCATGGAAGGACGCGGTGCCCGCTCCCGAGTCCACCGGGGTGTCGCCGAACCGGCTGGCGCCGAGGAACAGCAGTTCGTGGTTGCCGAGCAGGGCCTTGCAGTAGCCGCCGGCCGCCGCGGCCTCCGCCGAGAGCCGCATCACCATGTCGATGACGCCGATGCCGTCCGGGCCCCGGTCGGTGAAGTCGCCCAGGAACCACAGCCGGGCGTTCCCGGCCGCCCAGCGGTCCTCGTCGTCGGTCAGCCCCGCGGCCCGCAGGGCGGCGCGCAGTTCGTCCAGATAGCCGTGGACGTCACCGACCACGTACAGCGGCCCGGCGCCCTCGATCACCGGCAGATCGCGCACGGTGGGGGTGTACAGATCGGGTTCACGGGTGGGCCGGGGAGGAATGGCCGGACCGCCCTCGGCCGCGCCCTGCCACGTCGTGGGTCCCTCGCCGGCCCCCTGAGTCATCGACCCCTCCACCATCACACGCCGCCTTCACCTGCGGGACCTGCCGTTTCGGCCGGGTCCCGGTGCCATTCGCCCATCATAGGAATCCAGCCGCTCACGTGTGACACACCGGGGGTGACGATCTTCGGCGCGGTGCGTACCGGCGCGTCGCCACCGGTGCGGTCGGCGCGAGGTTCTGTCGTAAGACGATATTGCCGGAACCGGCGGCTGGAAACTAGCGGTCGCCGAACGGCGGGGTACGCGGCGCGGTGACCGTGGTGCGCGGGGCCCGGCGCGCGGTGCGCTGGGAGGAGGTGCGCACGATCAGCTCGGTGGGCATGAGTTGGTGCGCCGGGGCCCGCACCCGGTCGCGGTCCCGGCCCGGACCGCGGTCCGCGGCGTTCTCGATGGCGTCGATCAGCAGCTGGACGACGGTGGAGCCGATGCGGCCCGGCTTGAGCGACAGGGTGGTGATGGGCGGCTCGGTGGTGGCGTACACCGGGGACTCGCTGCAGCACACCACCAGCAGATCGTCGGGGACGCGCAGCCCGTAACGGCGGGCGGCGGCCAGCAGGTCGGTGCCGTTGGGGTCGAAGAGACCGTAGACGGCGTCGGGCCGGTCGGGTCTGGCGAGCAGCCGGTCGGCGGCCACCGCGCCGGCGCACGGATCGTGGGCGGGGTAGGACTCGTACACCGGCTCCTGGCCGACCCGCTCGCACCAGGAGAGGTAGGCGGTGGTGGAGAGCCGGGTATAGGTGTCGGTGCTGGTGCCGGTGAGCAGGCCGATGCGGCGGGCGCCGGAGCCGGCCAGGTGGTCGAGGAGGCCGAGGACGGCGGCCTCGTGGTCGTTGTCCACCCAGGCGGTGACCGGCAGTGCGGCGTCGGGGCGGCCGTCGGAGACCACCGGAATGCCCTGGCGGACGAGTTCGGTGACGACCGGGTCGTGGTCGGCGGGGTCGATGACCACCGTTCCGTCCAGGGCCACGTTCGACCAGACGTCGAAGTCCCGGTGGTGGGAGGTGGCCGGGAGGATCACCAGGGCGTAGCCACGGGCGAGCGCGGCCGAGGTGGCGGCGCGGGCCATCTCCGCGAAGTAGGCGAACTCGGTGAAGGTGAACGGCTCTTCGCCGTAGGTGGTCACGGTGAGCCCGATGAGCCCGGACTTGCCGGTGCGCAGCGTGCGGGCGGCGGCCGAGGGGCGGTAGCCGAGCCGGTCCGCGACGCTGCGCACGTGGCGGCGGGTGGCATCGGGCAGCCGGCCCTTGCCGTTGAGCGCGTCGGAGACGGTCGTGATCGAGACACCGGCTGCCGCGGCGACATCTCGGATGCCGGCCCGCCCGCTCGGCCGGCGCCCGGCGGACCGAGTCACCTGATGCTTCGCTGCTGTCATGGCGACCTGATCGTAGGCCCGGGGACGGGGCGGTCCATCGCGATGCGGCGGCGGGGGCGTGATGACGTTTCTGCAAGGTCAATTTGGCGTTCTGCCTTCGAATGAAAGGGTCAGATCCCCGCTTTCCCTGCAAGGGAACCGATGTACGAGCGCTTACTTCCGAACGCCGCACTCGAAATCAACGGCAAGTGGTTCACTCTCACGAGTGATGCGCGCCAGGGCGCTCGCCACCGGCGCGGAAGGTCGTGCGAGCGCTGCGCCCCCACCGTCGGGCCGGTCCGGGGGGATACGCCCGGCGCGGCTTTCCTCATACAGTGTGGAGGATGACCGCATCTTTCCAGGACGCCCCGCGGGACGCCGCGCCCGACTCCGTTCCGGCCGCGGAGGTGGCCGGCCCCCGGCTGCGCGCCGCGCTGGAGGACATCCCCGCCTATCTGCCGGGCCGCCCGGCCGCCGCCCGGGCCGACGGGCGGGCGGTGTACAAGCTGTCCTCCAACGAGAACCCCTACCCACCGCTGCCCGGGGTGCTGGAGGCCGCCGTGGGCGCGGCCGGCGCCTTCAACCGGTATCCGGACCTGGCGGCCGGTGAACTGCTGGCCGAACTGTCCGGCCACTTCGGCGTACCGGTGAGCCATCTGGCCACCGGCACCGGCTCGGTGGGCGTCGCCCAGCAGCTGCTCCAGGCGACGGCGGGGCCGGGGGACGAGGTGGTGTACGCCTGGCGGTCCTTCGAGGCCTATCCGATCATCACGCAGATCTCGGGGGCGACCTCGGTCCGGGTGCCGCTGACGGCCGGCGAGGAACACGACCTGGACGCGATGGCCGACGCCATCACCGACCGCACCCGGGTGGTCTTCGTCTGCACCCCGAACAACCCGACCGGTACCGCCATCGGCCACGCCGCGCTCGCCCGGTTCCTGGACCGGGTGCCCTCCGACGTGCTGGTGATGATCGACGAGGCGTACCGGGAGTTCGTGCGCGACGAGGCGGCGGCCGACGGTCTGGCGCTCTACCGGGACCGGCCCAACGTCTGTGTCCTGCGCACCTTCTCCAAGGCGTACGGGCTGGCCGGGCTGCGGGTGGGCTTCGCGGTGGCGCACGAGCCGGTGGCGGCGGCGCTGCGCAAGACGGCGGTGCCCTTCGGGGTGAGCCAGATCGCCCAGAACGCGGCGATCGCCTCGCTGCGCGCCGAGCCGGCGCTGCTGGAGCGGGTGGCGGCCCTGGTCACCGAGCGGACGCGGGTGGCGGACGCGCTGCGCGCGCAGGGCTGGGCGGTGCCGGAGTCGCAGGCGAACTTCGTGTGGCTGCGGCTGGGCGCGGACACCGCCCGGTTCGCGGCGGCCTGCGAGGAGGCGGGGGTGATGGTGCGGCCGTTCGCGGGCGAGGGGGTACGGATCACGGTCGCCGAGCCCGAGGCCAACGATGTGGTGCTGGCCACGGCGGCGGCCTTCCGCGCCTCCGTTTTCTCCTGAGTGCACCCCTCCTGACCTGCGCTTTCCGCGTTTCGCACCGCTCTCGGACCCCCCTGGGGGACCCCGGGGGCGGTGTGCCATCATCGTACTTGTGAATGTGAATACGTTCACAAGGTACGGGGCGCAGGGAAGGAGACCCCCGTGGATCTGGCGCTCGCCGACGAAACACTGGCACGGTGGCAGTTCGGGATCACCACCGTCTACCACTTCCTCTTCGTACCGCTGACGATCTCGCTCGCCTCCCTCACGGCCGGCCTGCAGACCGCCTGGGTACGCACCGGCAAGGAGAAGTACCTCCGGGCCACCAAGTTCTGGGGAAAGATCTTCCTCATCAACATCGCGCTCGGCGTGGTGACCGGCATCCTGCAGGAGTTCCAGTTCGGCATGAACTGGTCGGACTACTCCCGCTTCGTCGGGGATGTCTTCGGGGCTCCGCTGGCCTTCGAGGCGCTGATCGCCTTCTTCTTCGAGTCCACCTTCATCGGACTGTGGATCTTCGGCTGGGACAAGCTGCCGCAGAAGATCCACCTCGCCACCATCTGGATGGTGGCCATCGGCACCGTGCTCTCCGCGTACTTCATCCTCGCCGCCAACTCCTGGATGCAGCACCCGGTCGGCTACCGCATCAACGAGGAGACCGGACGTGCCGAACTGACCGACATCGTCCACGTCCTCACCCAGAACACCGCGGTCGCCCAGTTCGCGCACACCATCACCGCCGCCTTCCTCACCGGCGGCGCGTTCATGGTCGGCATCGCCGCCTACCACCTGATCCGCAAGCAGCACATCCGCGTCATGCGCACCTCGCTGCGGCTCGGGCTGATCACCATGGTCGTGGCCGGCATGCTCACCGCCTTCTCCGGCGACCGGCTCGGCAAGATCATGTACGACCAGCAGCCGATGAAGATGGCCGCCGCCGAAGCGCTGTGGGACACCCAGGCCCCCGCCCCGTTCTCCCTGTTCAGCATCGGCGACGTGGCCCAGGGCCACAACGACGTCGCCATCGAGATCCCCGGACTGCTCTCCTTCCTCGCCCACGACAACTTCCACGACCCGGTGCCCGGCATCAACGACACCAACGAGGCGATGCAGGAGCAGTACGGGCCGGGCGACTACCGCCCCAACATCCCGGTCGCCTACTGGAGCTTCCGCTGGATGATCGGCTTCGGCATGTCCTCGGCCGCGCTCGGCGCCGCGGGACTGTGGCTCACCCGCCGCCGGCTGTGGCTCTCGGAGGACCTGCGCACCGACGAGGACACCGTGCCCCGGCTCGCCCTCACCCGCGACCGCGAACTGGGCCCCGCCCTCACCCGCGGCTACTGGCGGCTCGCCCTGCTCACCATGCTCTTCCCGCTGATCGCCAACGCCTGGGGCTGGATCTTCACCGAGACCGGCCGCCAGCCCTGGGTGGTCTACGGCGTCCTGCGCACCTCCGACGCCGTCTCCCCCGGCGTCTCGCAGGGCGAGGTGATCGCCTCCATGACGCTGTTCACCCTGCTGTACGCGATCCTCGCCGTCGTCGAGGTCCGGCTCATCGCCAAGTACGCCAAGGCGGGCCCGCCCGAGCTGACCGAAGCCGACCTCAACCCGCCCACCCGCATCGGCGGCCACGACCGCGGCAGCGGACCCGGCGGCACGGACGGCACCGGCGACCCGGACGGGACGCGGCAACCGGAGGACCGTCCCATGGCCTTCTCCTACTGAGACCCGCGCACAAGGAGCATGTGATGAACCTCCCCGACGTGTGGTTCGCCCTCATCGCCGTCCTGTGGATCGGCTACTTCTTCCTGGAGGGCTTCGACTTCGGTGTCGGCGTCCTGACCAAGGCCCTCGCCCGCGACCGCACCGAACGCCGCGTCCTCATCAACACCATCGGCCCGGTCTGGGACGGCAACGAGGTCTGGCTGCTGACCGCGGCCGGCGCCACCTTCGCCGCCTTCCCCGACTGGTACGCCACCCTCTTCTCCGGCTTCTACCTGCTGCTGCTCGCCGTCCTGCTGTGCCTCATCGTGCGCGGCGTCGCCTTCGAGTACCGCGCCAAGCGGCCCGGCGAGCGCTGGCAGCGCAACTGGGAGCACGCGATCTTCTGGTGCTCGGCGGTGCCCGCCTTCCTGTGGGGCGTCATCTTCGCCAACATCGTGCGCGGTGTCCCGCTGGACGCCTCCCACGAGTACACCGGTGACGTCTTCGGCCTGCTCAACCCGTACGCCCTGCTCGGCGGGGCGCTCACCCTGGTGCTGTTCACCTTCCACGGGGCGGTCTTCACCGCCCTCAAGACGGTCGGCGACATCCGGGGACGGGCCCGGCGGCTCGCCACCGGACTCGGTCTGGCCGCCCTGGCGCTGGCCGCCGCCTTCCTGCTGTGGACCCAGGGCGCGAGCGGCGACACCCGTACGCTGGTCGCCATGGTGGTCGCGGCGGGAGCGCTGGCCGCGGCGCTGGCCGCCAACGCCAGGGGGCGCGAGGGCTGGGCGTTCAGCTGGTCGGGGCTGGCCATCGTGGCCGCCGTGGCCATGCTGTTCCTGGCGCTGTTCCCCGAGGTGATGCCCTCGACCGGGGACCCGGCCGGCACCCTCACCATCGAGAACGCCGCCTCCAGCCCCTACACGCTGCGGATCATGACCTGGTGCGCGGCCATCGCCACCCCGATCGTCCTGCTCTACCAGGGCTGGACGTACTGGGTCTTCCGCAAGCGCATCGGGACCCAGCACATCGCGCCGGCGGCACACTGACGACGGCCTCAGCAGCAGGGGACGGAAGGGACCGATGAAGCCGGTAGACCCGAGACTGCTCCGTTACGCCCGAGCCACCCGCGGCTTCCTGGCCGCCTCCGTGGCACTCGGGCTGACCGGGGCCGTCCTGCTCATCGCCCAGGCCATGCTGATCGCCGAGATCGTGGCCGGCGCCTTCTGGGACGGCCGCGACCTCGCCTCGCTCCGCACCGCGCTGCTGCTGCTCGCCGCCACCGCGCTGGGGCGCGCGCTGGTGGCCTGGCTGACCGAACTGGCCGCCCACCGGGCCGGGGCGGCGGTGAAGTCCGAGCTGCGGATGCGGCTGCTCGGGCACGCCGCCCGGCTGGGCCCCGGCTGGCTGAGCCGGCAGCGCAGCGGTGAACTGACCGCGCTGGCCACCCGGGGCGTGGACGCGCTCGACGACTACTTCGCGCGCTATCTGCCGCAGCTGGGCCTCGCGGTGGTGGTGCCGGTGGCGGTCCTGGCCAGGATCGTCACGGACGACTGGGTCTCGGCCGCGATCATCGCGGGCACCCTGCCGCTGATCCCGCTCTTCATGATCCTGATCGGCTGGGCCACCCAGGCGCAGATGGACCGCCAGTGGCGGCAGCTGGCCCGGCTCTCCGGCCACTTCCTGGACGTGGTGGGCGGGCTGACCACGCTCAAGGTGTTCGGCCGGGCCAAGGCCCAGGCCGAGAACATCCGGGCCATCACCGCCGACTACCGCCGCTCCACCCTGCGGACGCTGCGGGTCGCCTTTCTGTCGTCCTTCGCGCTGGAACTGCTCGCCACCATCTCGGTCGCCCTGGTCGCCGTCACCATCGGCATGCGGCTGGTGCACGGCGAACTCGACCTCTACACCGGCCTGGTGGTACTGATCCTGGCGCCCGAGGCCTATCTGCCGCTGCGGCAGGTCGGTGCCCAGTTCCACGCCGCTCAGGAGGGTCTGTCGGCGGCGGCCGAGGTCTTCGAGGTCCTGGAGACCGCACCCGACCGGGAGGCGGGCACCGTCGCCCCGCCGGCCGGCGCGCCGATCCGGCTCGACGGCGTGGCGGTCCGCCATCCGGGCCGGGACCAGGACTCCCTGGCACCGACCACCCTCACCCTCGCACCGGGCGAGACCGTGGCGCTGACCGGCCCGTCGGGCGCCGGCAAGACCACCCTGCTCCATGTCGTCCTCGGCTTCACCCGCCCGGCCCGGGGGCAGGTGCTGGTCGGCGACACCGATCTGGCCACCGTGGATCTCGCCGCCTGGCACCGCCGTATCGCCTGGGTGCCCCAGCACCCCCGGCTGTTCGCCGGCACCATCGCGGAGAACGTCCGGCTGGCCCGCCCGGAGGCCACCGACGCGGAGGTCACGGCGGCGCTGCGAGCGGCGGCAGCCGGGGACCTCGACCCGCGGCGGCTCCTGGACGAGGCGGGCGGCGGCCTGTCGGCCGGTCAGCGCCAGCGGGTCGCCCTGGCCCGCGCCCTGCTGGCCGACCGCCCCATCCTGCTGCTCGACGAACCCACCGCCGCACTGGACGGCAGCACCGAGGCGGAGGTCGTCGCCACCATCGCCGCGCTGGCCGCCGACCGTACCGTCCTGCTGGTCACCCACCGTCCGGCTCTGCTGGCCGCCGCCGATCGGGTGTTTCACGTGAAACACGGCGCGGCCGTCCCGACCGCCCCGGACGCCGCGACCGAACACCTGTCCAGCCAGGGTGCGGCCGTCCGCCCCGCACCCCCCGCTCCGCAGCCGCAGCCGCAGCCGCAGCCCACCGTCGCGCCGCCGGCGGACGCTCCGGGCGACCCCGGCACCGGCACCGGCACTCCCGCCCTCGGCCCGCTCGCCTGGGTACGGCGGACCGGCGCGGGCCGGCGCGGACAGCTGATCCTCGGAGCCGTCCTCGGCGCCCTCGCCCTCGGCTCCGCCACCGGGCTGATGGCCGTCTCCGGCTGGCTCATCTCCCGCGCCTCGGAACAGCCACCCATCCTCTATCTGATGGTCGCCGTCACCGCCACCCGGGCCTTCGGCATCGGCCGGGCCGTCTTCCGCTACGCCGAACGCCTCGTCAGCCACGACGCCGTCCTGCGGATCCTCGCCGGGCTGCGGGTGGCCGTCTACCGGCGGCTGGAGCGCCTGGCCCCCGCCGGACTGCGCCGCACCCGGCGCGGTGACCTGCTCTCCCGGGTCGTCACCGATGTCGACGCCCTCCAGGACTACTTCCTGCGCTGGCTGCTGCCCGCCGTCGCGGCCGGCACCGTCTCGGTCGCCGCCGTCGCGTTCACCGCCTGGCTGCTGCCCGCCGCCGGTGCCGCCCTCGCGGCGGGGCTGCTCCTGGCCGGAGTGGCCGTCCCCGCCCTCAGCGCCGCGCTCGCCCGCAGGACCGACCGCCAGCTCGCCCCCGCGCGCGGAGAACTGGCCACCCGCACCGTCGACCTGCTCACCGGCACCGCCGAACTGACCGTCGCGGGCGCCCTCCCCGCCCATCTGGAGGCCGTCCGCGCCGCCGACCGCCGGCTGACCCGGATCGCCGCCAGGTCGGCCGCCGTCACCGGCCTGGCCGGCGGACTGCTCGCCCTCATCACCGGGCTCACCGTCACCGCCGCCGCCTGGGCCGGCGTCCCGGCGGTGGCCGACGGCCGGCTCGGCGGCGTCTGGCTGGCCACCGTCGTCCTCGTCCCGCTGGCCGCCTTCGAGGCGGTCCTCGGTCTGCCCCTGGCCGTACAGCACCGGCAGCGCGCCCGCCGCGCCGCCGAACGCGTCCGCGATGTCCTGGACGCCCCCGCGCCGGTCCGGGAGCCCGAGCGTCCCGCCGCCGCCCCGGCGGGCCCGTTCCCCGTGCGGCTGCGCGGCCTGACCGCCCGCTACCCCGGCGCCGCGCCCGACGCCCCGCCCGCCCTGGACGGCATCGACCTGGACCTCGTCCCCGGCCACCGGATCGCGGTCGTCGGCCCCTCCGGGGCCGGCAAGACCACCCTGGCCCAGGTCCTGCTGCGGTTCCTCGACCCGGCCGGGCCCACCGGCGCCGGCCCCGCCCCGTACACCCTCGCCGGTACCCCGGCCACCGACCTGGACGGCGACGCCGTACGGCGCCACATCGGCCTGTGCGCCCAGGACGCCCATCTCTTCGACAGCACCCTGCGCGAGAACCTCCGGCTGGCCGACCCGTCCGCCGACGAGGACGCCCTGCGCTCCGCGCTGGCCGGTGCCCGGCTGCTGGACTGGGTGGACGCGCTGCCCGACGGCCTGGACACCGAGGTCGGCGAACACGGCGCCCGGCTCTCCGGCGGCCAGCGCCAGCGGCTCGCGCTCGCCCGCGCCCTGCTCGCCGACTTCCCGGTGCTGATCCTGGACGAGCCGGCCGAGCACCTCGATCTGCCCACCGCCGACGCCCTCACCCACGACCTGCTCGCCGCCACCGAGGGCCGCACCACCGTGCTGATCACCCACCGGCTCGCCGGGCTCGACGCCGTCGACGAGGTCCTGGTACTCGCGGCGGGACGGCCCGTCCAGCGCGGCCCGTACGCCGAGCTGGCCGCCACCGAGGGGCCGTTCCGCCGGATGCTGGAACGCGAGGCCGGAACCGGGACGGAGACCCCGGCCCGGCCGATCCCGACTTTCGCCGCAAAGAGGGACTAACTACCCTCGCTGCTATGACACAGCAGGCCCCGGCCGGGCCACCACCTCCGCTCAGCCCCGAGCTGGCCCGCCGGATGCCCCGGCTGCTCGACGCCATGAGTTCTCTCGGCGGCGGCACCGAGCTGCCCACCCTGCTGGACCGGATCGTCACCACCGCCGCCGACCTGGCCGGCGCCGGCTACGCCGCGCTCGCCGTGCTGACGGACGACGGCGAACGCATCGGCGAGTTCGCCGCGCACGGCACCGACCCGGGCGGCCTCGGCCGCGCCCCGCTCCTCGCCGAACTCCTGGAGCACGGCGGACGCCCCCACCCCACCCGGGAACCCGGCGTCCTCGCCTCCCCCATCCGGGTGCACGGCGCCGGCTTCGGCGGCCTGTACCTGGCCGGCCCGCCCGAGGGGCGGCCGTTCACCGACGAGGACCGCCGCATGCTGGAGATCCTCGCCACCGAGGCGGGCATCGCCATCGGCAACGCCCGGCTGTACGAGGCGGTACGCCAGCAGGCCCGCTGGATGGACGGCAGCGTCGAACTCTCCGCCTCCCTGCTGGCCGAGGACGTCGACAACGCGCTCGCCGTCGTCGCCGAACAGGCCAGACGGCTCGCCGACGCGGACGCGGGCCTGGTCCTCGTCCCCACCGGCGACGCCGACAACCTGGAGGTCGTCGCCGCCAGCATCACCCCCGGCGGCCCGCCCCTGATCGGCACCGCCCTGCCCGCCGACGCCGACACCGTCCACCAGCTGCTGTCCGGCGAACCCGTCTTCATCGAGGACACCGCCACCGACCCCCGGCTCACCGCCCGCCGCTTCGCCGAGCACTTCGGCCCCTGCATGCTGCTCCCGCTCACCAGCGGCGACCGGACCCTCGGCGCCCTCGGCCTGCCCCGGGCCCCGGGCGGCGACCCGTACTCCGTGCCGGAACGGGCCATGGCCACCCAGTTCGCCCAGCAGGCCGCGCTCGCCCTGGTGCTCGCCCAGGCCCGCGCCGACCGGGAATCCCTCGCGGTGTACGAGGACCGCGACCGGATCGGACGCGATCTGCACGATCTCGTCATCCAGCGGCTGTTCGCGGTCGGCATGCTGCTGGAGGGCGCCCGCCGGGCGCTGCCGGAAACGGACGGCCCCGGCCCGGACGGCGACGCCAACGGGAACGAGGGACACGGCAACGGCGTCGCCGACCGGATCGGCAAAGCCGTCACCGAACTCGACGCGACCATCCAGGAGATCCGCACGACCGTCTTCGCCCTCCAGCAGCAGCCGGACGAGGCCCGGCCCGGGCTGCGCACCCGCGTCCTGCGCGAGACCGGCACCGCCGCCCAGAGCCTCGGCTTCGCCCCCTCGGTCTCCTTCACCGGCCCGGTGGACACCCAGGTGGGGGAGGGCGTGGCCCGCAATCTCGTGGCCGCCCTGCGCGAGGCCCTGTCCAACGCGGCCCGGCACGCCCGGGCCGGACGGGTGGAGGTGACGGTGGACGCCACCGCCGCGCTGCCGGACGGGCGGGACGGGGTGCGGCTGACGGTCGCGGACGACGGGATCGGCCTGCCGGAGGAGGGCGCGGGCCGCTACAGCGGGCTGCGCAACCTCGCCGACCGGGCCGCCGAGCTGGGCGGCTTCAGCGAACTCGGCCCCGGGCTGGGCGGTTCCGGCCTGCGCCTGACCTGGCACGTGCCCCTGGGAGCCGATAGCGTCCGCCCATGACATCAGGCACACGGACGGTGGTCATCAGCGGTGGCGGCACCGGGATCGGCCTCGCGACGGCCGACGCCTTCGCGCGCGGGGGAGACACCCCGGTACTGATCGGGCGGCGCGCGGACGTCCTGGAGCGGGCGGCGGACCGCATCGGCGGCGGCGCCGTGGCCGTACCCGCCGATCTGACGGACCCGGCGCAGGTGGCCCGGGCGGCGGCGGAGATCGGGGAGCGCTTCGGCACGGTGGACGTGCTGATCAACAACGCCGGCGGCCTCGCCGCCACCGGGGAGCCCACGGGAGCGGAACCGGCGGACCGGCTGGCGGCGGTGGCCGCCGAGTGGGAGACGGCGTTCCGACTCAACACGCTGAGCGCCGTGCTGCTGACCGAGGCCCTGCGGGACCGGCTGGCCTCCCCCGGCGGCCGGGTGCTGTTCGTGTCCTCCATCGCCGCCTACCGGGGCTCGGGGCGCGGCTCCTACGGCTCGGGCAAGGCGGCACTGCACCCGCACGCCTTCGACCTGGCGCGGCAGCTCGGCCCGCGCGGCATCACGGTGAACGTGGTGGCGCCGGGGCTCATCGCCGACACCGAGTTCTTCGGACCGGACGGCATGCCGCAGGAGCGGCTGCGGGCCCGGGTGGCGGAGACCATGAACGGCCGGGCCGGCGAGCCGGGCGACGTGGCCCAGACCCTGCACTGGCTGGCCTCCCACGCGGCCGGCCACATCACCGCCCAGACCATCCAGGTGAACGGCGGCGCGGAGCGGGGCCGTTGAGGCCGGTCACGCCGGTGACGCGGTGAGGCCCGTGGCGCGCGGGGCTACGGCTTGACGGCGAGGCCGGCCACGATGAGCTGCTGCCAGACGGTGAGTTCGGACCGGTGCTCCAGCCGGGGCCGCCACTCGGCGGCCGGCAGGATCCCGGGCTCCAGGATGTCGAGCCCGTCGAACAGCGCGGCTATCTCCTCGTCGGTGCGCCAGCGGCCCCGGCCGAGCGAGCCCTGGAGCAGCTCCTCCAGCTTCGCGGACTCCTGGTCCCGGCGGCTGCGGAAGTGGCTGATGAAGAAGTAGCTGCCGGAGGGCACGGCCTCACGCCAGTAGCGCATCACCCCGTAGGGATCCTCGTCGTCGTTGAGGTGGTGGAGCACGGCGGAGAGGATGACGCCGACGGGCCGGCCGAAGTCGATGAACCGCAGGAGTTCCGGGTTCTCCTTTATGGCACGCGGGTCGCGGATGTCGGCCTGGAGCACGGTGGTCTGCGCGTTCTCGGCGAGCAGCGCGCGGCCGTGCGCGAGCACGATGGGGTCGTTGTCGATGTAGACCACGCGCGCCTGGGAGGTGTGCCGCTCGGCGATCTGGTGCACATTGTCGGCGGTGGGCAGCCCGCTGCCGAAATCGATGAACTGCCGGATCCCGGTGTGGGCGGCGATGTCCCCGACGGCGCGCACCAGTGCCTGCCGGTTGTCGATGGCGATCTGCACCGCGCCGGGGAGTTTGACGATGAACTCGTCGCCGAATTCCCGGTCGACGGCGTAATGGTCCTTGCCGCCGATGAGATAGTCATAGGTCCGCGCGATGCTGGGCCTGCTCAGATCGATCCCCGGGATGGCTTCGTCGCTCATCTCAGTTTCCCTCCGCGGACGGCGTGGTGAACGGCCGTCAGCTTAACTCCGGGCAGGAGTAGCCGGGAGGGGCCGTGAGGCCGTCCGGCGCCCGGCGCCGGCGAGGGCCGGGGAGGTGTCCCTCACCGGGTCAACGGGTGGCGCGCGGCTGCGGAATGGCGTGCCGGGGCGGGTTGATCAGGGTGATCTGCCGTACCAGCTGGTGGAAGGCGACCAGTGCGGAGATCGGCGGCAGGCCGGCCACGGCCAGATCGGTGACGGTCTTGGGGGCCTGCTCCACGCAGAGGTAGACGGCGAGGCCGGAGAAGAAGATCACCACGGCCCAGGAGTGGGCGGCCCGGCGCTGGTGGAGGGCGGCGCGCACGATGGAGAGCGAGGCGACCAGCCAGGGACCGTAGATCAGCACCGGCCACCAGCCGGTGAGCCCGCCGGCGGCGCTCGGGGAGACCATGTCGCGCAGCGGCTGGTAGGAGATGACGCCGCCCAGCACGCTGAGCATGGCCGCGATGAGGGTGAGCGCGGCGGCGATCAGCAGGCTGCCCCAGCGCAGCCACTGCACGGGACCCGGCCTGCGGGGCAGGGTGATGCGCCGCCGGGGCCGCCGGTGCCGGGCGCTGGGGTCGGACGGGTCGGGCGCGGGCGCCGCGTGCGCCGGGCCGGGGTGCGGCGGGCCGGGATGCGGCGGCGGCTGGTGGCCGGCCTGCGGGGCGGCGGTCTGGAGGAGCTGGGCGAGATCGCCGTCGAATTGCCAGTTCCCGTCCCGGTTCCGGAGCAGTTGCTGGGTGTCGTCCGCCTCGTAAAGAACCGACCCATAAGGGGATTCCGGAAAAGGTGAGGGATTCTGTGCGCTCATACTCCGCCAACGACATCCGGGTGACCTCGATGCGTGGCATTGGAGTGAATGTCCAGTTTATTTATTAATGAAACGATCAATGCGGGCCGCCGACCTGGGACATCTCCCATCACGCGTCCCACTCAGGAGTGACAGAGGGCCCGTTCGTGGTAAGCCGGAGCAAACTCCCGCTTACCGTACAAACATGAAGGAGCAGCAACGCCGCCCACGGGCACCGCACCGCGACGCCATCGACATCAGCGATTTCGTCTACGCGGCGACCGGCACCCGCATCCTTCAAGGCCTGGATCGTCAGTGTGGTCACCAGCGTCCAGCGCGAAGGCTCCTACCACCTCCCCACCCCCGAGGCCCAGCCCGCACTTCCCGACGCACCCGAGGCCCACGGCACGCCCGGCACGCCCGCCGCGGCACGGGCAGGGCTCGGGGCCGGATCGGCAGGGGCCGGAGTGGTGACAGGCTTGTCTTCCTCAGCCGGAACGACCGGCGCGGGAACGGGTCGGGGTTCCGGTCTTGGATCCGTGACGACGTGAACGGGCGCGGGGTGCGGATGGTGTGGAAGTCCCGGAGCAGCTGGGAGCCGACGGCTCCCCAACCGAGGAGGAGCCACGGCGTCCACGGCGGCACGGCCGTAGTGGCCGGCCAAGGGCTCGGCGACGTTGAGGGCCAGGGTCAGCAGGCCGGAGCAGTACATCAGCGGGGTGGCGGCCTTCATCTGCTCCGGCGGGACACCGCGCAGAGACCCGTCTCCCGGCACGAAGACCGCCCCGGTACCGTCGGCACCGGGGTCCTGATCAGGGCTTCCGCGACCGGACCATCCCGGATCCTGTCCAGGCCGAGGGGTGGTCCGGTTCTTCGTTGTCGTAGGTCAGGCCGCAAGCCACTACGCCCGTGTGGTGTGGCTGAAGCCGAGGGAGGTCAGCCCCTCGGACTGACACAGCCTGTCGGAGGGGCCGCCGACCTCGGTCTGTAGCAGTTGATAAGCGGCACCATGGGACTGACCCCAGTGCATCGCGGCCCGCCACAGAACGCGCCCGAGGCCCTGCCCCCGGGCCTCGGGCAGGACGGCGAAATACTGGGGCATGAGCTGCGGGCAGCCGATCGCGTCGGGGCGTACCTCCATCGGGCCGATCGCGCCGACGATGCGACCGTCCACGGCGGCAGCGAGGACCGGGCCGCACCGCCCGGCCCGCATCTGCCCGTGAAGGAAGGCCAGGCCATCGGCGGCCACGGCCAAGGCGAACGGGGCGAAGGTCTGTTGCACAGTGGCCGGCCAGTCGGTGACGCGCCGGACCGGGCCGCCGGGGTGGGGGCAGGGGCGCGCGGTGAAGTCCTGAAGCTGGATGCGGGTGCCACGCGGGAAGGCGGTTTCGGGACCGAGCGGGCACACGACCCTCGCGTTGACCATGCCATGCACGACGGCGAGCTTCGCGGACAGCTCGGCCGCTTCATCCACGACGCTGTCACGATGCCCGTAGGCGAAGACCTTGACGGTGCCACGTCCGCGACGGGTCAACGTGGGGATGAGAGTGTGATCGGACTGGTGGACCACGTCGCCACGAAGAACCGTCTCGTCCTTCTCGCTGCTCCAACGCCGATCCTTGTCGTAGTGCAGGAAGGAACGGTCAGCGACGGCCGCCCGCAGCGTGTCCTCGAAGAGATCCACGGTGAGGACGTGGGGGTGGACGGGGCCGAGAGTCGGCACGATCGGCGCGGTCAATACGGGCCGGAGCCAGTCCCAGCGGAAGAACATGAGCGGCACCTCAATGGTCGGTCGGCCAGGGCTCAGGCCCCGACGCGAAGACGCCAGGGCCTGAACGGTACCGACCGGACTCGGTCGGTCAGTGGGGGTTGTCGTCACCGGCGTCGCAGGAGCACTCCGCGCTCTCCACGACCGCGTCCAGGTCCGGGACGGCGGTAACCGCCGAAGCGGCGACGGGCGGGGCCGCGCGGCGCGCCGAGGCCGGCGGGCTGGAAAGGATGGTGACCGGTACGGGCGGGGTCATGGTCCATTCTCCTTGTCTCCATGCTGGCAGTAGCTGTGCAGCGCCGCCTTCGCCTCCTGGTAATGCTTGGCCAGGGGGCGACAGACCCGGCAGGTGCCGGACAAGGCGCAGCCTTCACACCCCCCGGTGCGAAGCATGAGGCGGTCGGCGATGGCGCCGAGCCGGGTAAGGCCGTCGACGCCTTCGGCCATGAGGTCGATCTGGTCGTCGCGGCCGACCTTGCAGATCGAGACCTTGGCATGCGGGTCGGCGTGGAAGAAGGTGTGCCCCGCATTGCAGCCGGCGAACGGCTTCCGCTGCCGCAGGTGGGCAGCGGACTGGGCGAGCAGAGGCTCTCCACCGCCGTAGATCGTGGGCGTCATGTTCGTGTACGCGTGGTTCTCCACGTTCCACTCGTCGGCGAGGGCGGCCATCTCGCCGGCCTCAGAGGCGTTGTCCTCGGTCACCACGACGTTGATGCGCAGTGGCAACCTCGCCTCGCGTGCGGCGTCGATGCCGCGCCGGAACGCCTTCCAGGCCCCGCGGCGCTGGGTGAGCGTGTCGAATGACTCCTCGCTCGCCCCGTACATGCTGACCACCAGGCGGTACGGCGGTGAGTCCCGGAAGAGCTTGAGGAGGTCCGGCCGCCAGAGCAGCGAGCCGTTCGTGGAGATGGTGAGCATCATCCCGGCCTGCCAGGCGTACCGGTAGGCGCCCTGGAAGTCCGGGTCCATGGTGGGCTCGCCGCCAGTGATCTGGAGCCAGAGGACGCCGGCCTCGCGCATGATGTCCAGCAGCCGCACCTTGTCCTCCCACGCGAGCCCGGAGAAGGGGCGCTCGCCGAGGTAGCAGTGCTTGCAGCCGAAGTTGCAGCCGAGGTTGATCTCCCAGGAAGCCCGACAGTAGCCGTACGGAGACGGCTCGCGCACCAGCACCGTGCCCCGCGCGGGCCGGCCGCTCAGGTCGATGCCCCACACGTCGGACGCGGTCCGCACCGCCCAGGCGGGCAAAGCCTCACCGTCAGCAGCGGCCTGCCGCAGGCCCTCGTAGTGGTCGGCGGGGATGCGAGCCCCAGCCCTGGCACCGGGCTTGAGGAGCAGGTGCCCGTCAAGGAACGGGGAGGCGATCAGAGCGTGGGCCATCAGTGGTAGTCCTTCCGGATCGAGAAGCGCGACGGCACGCGCACGCCCCGGCGGTGGGCGACGCGGCAGTAGATCTCGCCGAGCCCGTTGCAGGTGCCGCAGCTTTTGCCGGAGGAGTTGGCACCGCTGCCACCGCAGTCCCCGCAGCTCTCGTTGCGAGGACGGAGAGGGCACCGAGCCGGGGTGGGTGGTGCAGTTGCCACGCGGGGAACCTCCGTGCAGAAGAAGGGTCAGGACAGGGCCACGCGGGCGAGTCCGTCCGGCGTCCCACTCGATTGCCACCGTTCATCGGTCGCATCTGAACGCGGCCACCGATCTCGCCCCTGACGAGGCCGATGCGTCCGGTCTTCTGGTCCTTGACCAGTTCGCCTACTGCGGGTCTGGCCTGCTGAGCTCGCCATGGGCACGAGCATGCTGCCGTTGATGAGGACGTCGGAACCTCCACCAGACCCCACTTCAGGACGTCCCGCGGCGGGTAGGACGTCCCTAGTGCCATCCCAACGATCGGGGGGAGACTCATGCCGAACGAGCGGCTTCGTGCCGTCATGGCGGACGGAGGCTGGACGTACGCCACCCTCGCGCAAAAGGTCGACGTAGACCCCAAATCCGTTGAGCGATGGGTCAATCTCGGGCGTACGCCACGCCGTGTCACAGCCATGCGGGCGGCAGAGACCCTGGGAGAAGACGTGCACGCACTCTGGCCGACACTCCGGCAGCCGCGCGCGGCGCGAGCAATCAGCCCGGAGCTCGTGGCGCTCTACGACCAGCGGGCGGACATGCCCGTGTCCGCCTTCGTGGACATGCTGACGCGGGCCCGCGAGCGCATCGACGTGTTGGTGTACGCCGCCGTCTTCTTGCACGAGGCGTATCCCCGGCTCAACGAGCTCTTGCGAGAGCGAGCCGCAGACGGCTGCGCGATCCGGATCGCGGTGGGCGACGCCGAGAGCGAGAACGTTCGGGCGCGCGGCCAGGAGGAGAGGTTCGGGCACGGCATCGAGTCCCGTTGCCAACTGGCGCTCATGCACTACCGGCCCCTGATCGGTGTGCCCGGAATCGACATCCGGACGCACGGCACGACGCTCTACAACTCGCTCTACCGTGCCGATGATCAGGTGCTGGTCAATGCCCATGCCTGGGGCGTCAATGCGTACGGGGCCCCGGTGTGGCATCTTCGGCGAAGCGGGGAAGGCGGCATGTTCGACACCTACGCCGAGAGCTTCAACGCGGTGTGGTCCACGGCGACGCCCGTACGGCACGAGGGGTGACCATGGCACGGACCGAGTACTACGACGACCCGAACGCGCCCAAGCCGAACAGCATGGTTGTCGCGGCTTCGGCCGTCGTCACCGACGAGCAGGGGCGCATCCTGCTCCAGCGTCGACGCGACAACGACCTGTGGGCCCTCCCCGGTGGGGGCATGGATCTCACCGACTCCCTTCCCGGCACGGCCGTCCGCGAGGTCAAGGAAGAGACCGGCTTGGACGTGGAGGTCACGGGACTCGTCGGCACGTACACCGACCCGAGGCACATCATCGCCTACACGGATGGCGAGGTGCGCCGGCAGTTCAACGTCTGCTTCACCGCGCGGATCGTCGGCGGAGAACTGGCGATCTCCGTCGAGTCGACGGAGCTGCGGTTCGTTCCTCCCGACGAGCTGGACGAACTTCCCATGCACCACACGCAGCGGCTCAGGCTCCGCCACTTCATGGAGCACCGCGAGCAGCCCTATCTCGGCTGACCCCATCTGCATGTCTTGGTGAACGCTCCGACGTCAACAGATCAGTCCGCAGAGCGACGAGGGCTGACCGACGACTCGCCCGGAATGCCGTCGGTCAGACTCGTTTACGCAGGTCAGTCAGTCAGCCAGCGGAAGGTAGACCCGGTTGCCGGAAGCCGCGAACTCCTTCGACTTCTCCAGCATCCCGGCCTTGATCTCCTCCGGGGTCGCGTCCGCGTCGCCGCCGAACCGCTCTGTGATGCTTCTGCTGATCTTCATCGAGCAGAACTTCGGCCCGCACATCGAGCAGAAGTGCGCCGTCTTCGCCGGTTCGGCCGGCAGCGTCTCGTCGTGGAAGGCCCGCGCCGTGTCCGGGTCGAGCGACAGGTTGAACTGGTCCTCCCAGCGGAAGTCGAACCGCGCCTCGGACAGCGCGTCGTCCCACCGCTGGGCCCCCGGGTGGCCCTTCGCCAGATCCGCCGCGTGCGCCGCGATCCGGTAGGTGATCACGCCCGTCTTGACGTCGTCGCGGTTCGGCAGCCCCAGATGCTCCTTGGGCGTCACGTAGCAGAGCATCGCCGTGCCCCACCACCCGATCATGGCCGCGCCGATCGCCGAGGTGATGTGGTCGTACCCGGGCGCGATGTCCGTGGTCAGCGGCCCGAGCGTGTAGAACGGCGCCTCCTCGCAGATCTCCTGCTGGAGGTCCACGTTCTCCTTGATCTTGTGCATCGGGACATGGCCCGGGCCCTCGATCATCGTCTGCACGTCGTGCGCCTTGGCGATCCGGTTCAGCTCACCCAGCGTCCGCAGCTCGGCGAACTGCGCCTCGTCGTTCGCGTCCGCGATCGACCCGGGCCGCAGCCCGTCCCCCAGCGAGAACGTGATGTCGTACTCCCGCAGGATGGCGCACAGTTCCTCGAAGTGCGTGTACAGGAAGCTCTCCTCGTGGTGCGCCAGGCACCACGCCGCCATGATCGAGCCGCCGCGCGAGACGATCCCCGTGGTCCGCCCGGCCGTCAGCGGGACGTACCGCAGCAACACCCCGGCGTGCACGGTCATGTAGTCCACGCCCTGCTCGGCCTGTTCGATCACCGTGTCGCGGAAGATCTCCCAGCTCAGCTCCTCCGCCCGGCCGCCGGCCTTCTCCAGCGCCTGGTACAGCGGCACCGTGCCCACCGGCACCGGCGAGTTCCGCAGCACCCACTCCCGCGTCGTGTGGATGTCCTTGCCGGTCGACAGGTCCATGATGGTGTCGGCGCCCCACCGCGTGGCCCAGCGCATCTTCTCCACCTCCTCCTCGATGGAGGAGGTGACGGCAGAGTTGCCGATGTTGGCGTTCACCTTCACCAGGAAGTTCTTGCCGATGATCATCGGCTCGGCCTCCGGGTGGCGGATGTTCGCGGGCAGCACGGCCCGCCCCGCCGCGATCTCGTCGCGCACGAACTCCGGGCTGCGGTCCTCCCGGAGCGCGACGTACTCCATCTCCTCGGTGATCTCCCCGCGCCGGGCGTACGCGAGTTGCGTCAGCCCGTCCCCGGGGCGCCGGCGCGCCGCCCGCTCCGCGAGCCACGGGGCGCGCAGCGGCGGCAGCCCGCGCCGTACGTCGGTGGTCACCTCGGGATCGGTGTACGGCCCGGAGGTGTCGTACAGCGTCACCGCGCGTCCGTCGGTCAGATGCACCCGGCGCACCGGCACCCTCATGTCGGGGCGCGATCCGCTGAGATAGCCCTTGTGCGAGCCGAGCACACGTGTGTCCTGCTTGGTCATGACGACCCAACTCCCTACGCCGGCATTACCCGGTACCAGGTTCGGCGGTCGGCGCAGCCGTTCAGCGCCCTCTCAGCCCCGTGCTCGGAGCTCCCGCGATGTCACTTCAGCACGACCACGCTAACCGGTGCGCGGCCCCGCTGAACAGAGGGCCCGGGATTCTCTTGCGATGATCGGCGGGTGACAGACACCCACCACCACACGCACAGCCACGGCCCGCCGCCGCCCGTCTCGGCGCATCTGCGCCGGGTCATAGCGGCCGTTCTGATCCCGTTCGCCGCCGCGGTGGCCGCCGGACTGCTGCTGTTGTGGCCCGGCGGCGCGCCCACCGCGGGCGACGAGCACACCGGCGTCGGCTTCGACCAGCAGTTCGAGGAGGCGAAGGTCACCGCGGTCGAGGAGATGAACTGCGCCGACATCGGCGTCCAGGTGCCGCGCGGCGTGGACGACACCTGCGAGCAGGCGACCGTCGAGGTCACCAGCGGCCCGCACGCGGGCCGCACCTTCCACGAGGTGGTACCGCCGGACGCCACCCAGAAGTTCCACACCGGGCAGAAGGTCATCGTGGCGTACGCGCCCAACGCCCCCGAGGAACTCCAGTACAGCGTCACCGACGTGGACCGTAAGTTCCCGATCCTCCTGCTGGCCGCCGTCTTCGCCCTGGCCGTCGTCCTGGTGGGCCGGCTGCGCGGACTGCTCGCGCTCATCGGCCTGGTGGTCAGCTTCGCGGTGCTGACGCTGTTCATCCTGCCCGCCATCCTGCACGGCTCCCACCCGCTGCTGGTGGCGGTGATCGGCGGCAGCGCCATCATGCTGGTGACGCTGTACCTGTGTCACGGCGTCAACGCCCGCACCTCGGTCGCCGTGCTCGGCACCCTCATCTCGCTCGTCCTCATCGGGGTGCTGGGCTCGCTCTTCACCGCCTGGGCGCATCTGTCCGGCAACACCGACGACCAGACCGGCCTCATCCACAGCCTCTACCCCGGCATCGAGATCCGCGGGGTCCTGCTGGCCGGCATCCTCATCGGCTCGCTCGGCGTCCTCGACGACGTCACCGTCACCCAGACCTCGGCCGTCTGGGAGCTGAAGGCCGCCGAGCCGGACGCCGGGTGGCTCAAGCTCTACCGGGCCGGCATGCGCATCGGCCGCGACCACATCGCCTCCGTGGTCAACACCCTCGTCCTGGCCTACGCGGGGGCCGCGCTGCCCCTGCTGCTCCTGTTCACCGTGGCCCAGGCCTCGGTGGACACCGTCGCCTTCAGCGAGCTGGTGTCGGAGGAGATCGTCCGCACCCTGGTGGGCTCGATCGGCCTGGTCGCCTCGGTCCCGGTCACCACCGTGCTCGCGGCGCTGGTCGTCAGCGCCGACCGGCCCTCCGGGAACGGGCCGGGCGGAGCCGGCGCTACCAACCGCCGCCGGAGGAGGAGGAAGCGGTGAACTTCCGCACCAGGAAGATCAGCAGCGCGATCAGCGCGGCGCACACCAGAATCTTGAACATCAGACTCATCACCCAGGTGAGCACGGAAGTGATCAGCCCGCCGAAGACCACCAGCACGATGGCGGGAATGGCGACCCAGCGCACCCACCACGGCAGTGACCTGAACAGTTCTCTCATGACGCACGGCTCCTCAATCCGCTGTCCGACATCCCCCTGGCACCGTGGTTCCGATGCTAAGCGGGCCCGGGGGCGGGCGGGAGGGCCCGAGTCCCCGGTCCTCCCCTGACCGTCCCCTGACAGGACCCTGATGCCCCAGCCCCCGCTTCTCAGCCCTCGGGCGGAGAAAAGATCACCATCACCCGCAGATCCTCCGTGATGTGGTGGAACCTGCACAGGGTGTGCGCCGGTACGTACACGATGCTGCCGCGCGCCACCCGGGTGGTCTCCGTACCCACCGTCACCTCGGCATGACCGCTGGCCACGAAGTACAGCACGTCCTGCCGCTGCGGCTGCTGCGTGTCGGCATCACCGACATTGAGCGCGTACAGCCCGGCCGACATATGACGCTCCCGGAGAAACCGCAGGTAGGCACCGTTGTGCGCCATCCGCTCGGCCTCCAGCTGATCCAGCCGAAACTGCTTCATCGCCTCGCACCCCTTGCCCGGCCCATGGTCCGGTCTGCAACGATCTCTAGCATGAAGAGCATCCTGTTCAAGTTCATCGCCAATGCCGTAGCACTGCTGGCGGCCGTCTGGCTGGTCAGTGGCATCACCCTCGGTGACGACGACGCCGGCACCGGCGGCAAGACCCTCACCCTGATCCTCGTCGCGCTGATCTTCGGCCTGGTCAACCTCATCGTCAAGCCGATCGTGAAGTTCCTGGCCTTCCCGCTGCTGATCCTCACGCTGGGCCTGTTCGCCCTGGTGATCAACGCGCTGATGCTGATGCTGACCGGCTGGATCGCCGGCGACTCCTTCGAGGTCAACGGGTTCGGCTCGGCCGTGCTCGGCGGTCTGATCATCGCCATCGTCTCCTGGGCCGTCAATCTGGTCCTCGACCGGGACTGAGGAACCGGCCATGACCCCCCGCGCGTACCGCGTCTGCTTCGTCTGCACGGGCAACATCTGCCGCTCGCCGATGGCCGAGATCATCTGCCGGGAGCTGCTGCCCGCGTACGGGCTCGGCGACGGGCTCGTCACCGTCTCCAGCGCCGGGACGGACAGCTGGCACGAGGGCGAGGGCGCCGACCCCCGCACGGTGCGCGAGCTGGCCGCCGCCGGCTACCGGGGCGGGGAGCGGCATGTCGCGCGGGGCTTCACCGCCGGCGACTTTCCCGCACACGACCTGATCGTCGCGCTGGACCGGGGGCATCTCTCGGCGCTGCGCCGGCTGGCGCCCACCCCCGCCCACGCGGCGAGGACACGGCTGCTGTGCCCCGACGGGACGGACGTCCCGGATCCTTACTACGGCGGCCCGGCCGGTTTCACCGCCTGCCGGGAGCTGATCGAAGCCGCCCTGCCCCGCCTGCTGACCGAGGTCGGCACGGCGATCGGCACCGCCGCCGGCACCGCACACGGAAAGCAGCACCTCGCATGAGCCACCTCCCGCTCCCCACCGGGCCGGGCGACGGAACCCGCGCCGTCCACGCCGGGCTCCCCGCCCCGAGCCCCGGGCAGCCCGCGCTGCCGGGACCGGTCTTCGCCGCCCACTACCACCTCCCCGGCGACCCGGCCGAGGCCACCTACGGCTACGGCCGCAACGCCAACCCCACCTGGACGGCGCTGGAAACCGCCCTGGCCGGCCTCGAATCCCCCGGCCGCGCGGCCCACGCCGTCGTCTTCGCCTCCGGCATGGCCGCCACCTCCGCCGTGCTGTTCACCCAGCTGAGCGCGGGCGACACCGCCGTCCTGCCCACCGACGGCTACCACGGCACCTCCGGACTCATCCCGCGCCTGGAAGCGTTCGGCGTCCGCGTCACCACCGTGCCCACCGGCGGACCGCAGCAGTACGCGGCGCTGGACGGGGCCCGGCTGATGTGGACCGAGTCCCCCTCCAACCCCGGCCTGGACGTGTGCGATCTGGCCGCCCTCGCGGATGCCGCGCACGCCCGCGGCGCGCTGCTCGCCGTCGACAACACCCTCGCCACCCCGCTCGGCCAGCGCCCCCTCGACCTGGGCGCCGACTTCTCCATGGCCAGCGGTACCAAGGGCCTCAGCGGCCACGGCGATCTGCTGCTCGGCTACGTCGTCACCCGCGACGCCGCGGCGGCCGAGGCGCTGCGCGGCTGGCGTGCGGCCATCGGCGCCATCCCCGGCCCCATGGAGACCTGGCTGGCCCACCGCTCCCTGGCCACCCTCCAGTTGCGGGTCGACCGGCAGGCGAGCAACGCGCTCGCCGTCGCCACCGCGCTGCGGGAGCGGCCCGAGGTCAGCGGGCTGCGCCACCCCGGGCTGCCGGACGACCCCGCGCACGCTCTCGCCGCCCGCCAGATGCGCCGGTTCGGCTGCGTGGTCTCCTTCACCCTCCCGGACCGCGACACCGCCGAACGCTTCCTGGCCGCGCTGCGCATCGTCGACAACGCCACCAGCTTCGGCGGCGTGCGCTCCACCGCCGAACGCCGCGCCCGGTGGGGCGGCGACGACGTTCCCGAAGGCTTCATCCGGCTGTCGGTGGGGGTGGAGGACGCCGCCGACCTCATCGCCGATCTGACCGGCGCCCTCGACGCGGCGGCCGGCTGACGCACCGCCCGGGCCCCCGGCGAGGTTTCGTACCGGACGGTACGGGCGATGGGTACCCGCATGACCGACGCACCACCGGTGGTCAAGCGCACCGCCCGTGCTGTCCTGCTGGCCGGGGACGACACCGAACTGATCGTCATCAAGCGCACCAAGCCGGGCCGGCCGCCGTACTGGATCACTCCGGGCGGCGGCGTCGAGCCGGGCGACGCCACGGTGCTGGACGCCCTGCACCGCGAGGTGTCCGAGGAACTGGGCGCCCGGATCACCGGCGCGGTGCCGGCGTTCGTCGACACGGTGCCGCATGTGCCGGAGCCGGGGGAGCGGACCGGCCTTGGGCTCAAGGTGCAGCACTTCTTCGTGTGCCGGCTGGCGTCCATGGACCCGGCGCTGCGGCACGGGCCCGAGGTGACCGAGCCGCGCGGGGAGTACGAGATCGTCCGGCTGCCGTTCACCCCGGAGGGGCTCGGCGCGGTCGATCTCGTCCCGGCCACCCTGCGCGGGTACCTGGTCCGCAACATCGCCGGGGTCCGGGCCCTGCTCGCCCCCGACCTCGGCTGACCGCGCCGCCTACCCGAACCAGCCCGCGCCGTGCGAGTGTTCCCGGCCGGCGTCCGGGGGCGGCTCGTGCGGTCCGCGGCGCTCGGCCTCGGCCAGGGCGCGCTCGGCCTGTTCCTGCCAGTCGTGGGCCCGGGGCGGCGGCACGGGCACGGACGGCGGCGGCAGCGGCAGCCCGGGCCCGGCCACCG
>NZ_JBHWJL010000033.1:0-30075 GCF_042731495.1 Streptomyces sp. NPDC059853 | reverse complement strand
GATCAGGGCTCGAACTTGTAGCCGAGGCCGCGCACCGTCACCAGATAGCGCGGGGCCCCCGGGTCGGGCTCGATCTTCGCCCGCAGCCGCTTGACGTGCACGTCCAGGGTCTTGGTGTCCCCGACGTAGTCGGCGCCCCACACCCGGTCGATCAGCTGCATCCGGGTGAGGACCCGCCCGGCGTTGCGCAGCAGCATCGCCAGCAGGTCGAACTCCTTCAGCGGGAGATCCACCTTCCGGCCGTCGACGGTCACCACATGGCGGTCGACGTCCATCCGGACCGGCCCCGCCTCCAGGGCGGCCGGGCTCTCCTCCTCCGACTCGCCGCGCCGGCGCAGCACCGCGCGGATGCGCGCCACCAGCTCGCGGGACGAGAACGGCTTGGTGACGTAGTCGTCGGCCCCTATCTCCAGGCCGACGACCTTGTCGATCTCGCTGTCCTTGGCGGTCACCATGATCACCGGGACGTTGGAGCGGCCGCGCAGCTGGCGGCAGACCTCGGTGCCGGGCAGCCCCGGCAGCATGAGGTCGAGCAGGACCAGGTCGGCGCCGTTGCGCTCGAACTCATCCAGCCCATCGGGGCCCGTGGCCGCGGTGGCGACCTCGAAGCCTTCCTTGCGGAGCATGTACGACAGGGCGTCGCTGAACGACTCCTCGTCCTCTACGACGAGCACTCGGGTCACGGGAGTGCCTCCCGGGCAGGATCGTTGGTGCGGGTGGCTGCCGGCTCCTCCCCCGCCGCGGGGGCGGGGAACTCTGCCGGTTTGTGCAGGGTGCCGGACAGGCCCCGGCTGCCCTCGCGGGCGGTCGTGCGGGCCTGGAGGCGCTCTTGTGCGCTGCCGGGTTCCGGCAGCCGCAGGGTGAAGGTGGAGCCCTGTCCCTCGGCGCTCCACACCAGGACCTCCCCGCCGTGCGAGGCGGCCACGTGTTTGACGATCGAGAGCCCCAGGCCGGTGCCGCCGGTGGCACGGGAGCGGGCGGGGTCCACCCGGTAGAAGCGTTCGAAGATGCGCTCCTTGTCGCTGTCGGGGATGCCGATGCCCTGGTCGGTCACGGAGATCTCGATCAGATCGCCCTGCCGGGTGGCGGTGCGGGCACCGGCGATGGCCACCCGGGTGTGCGGCGGGCTGTAGTTGACGGCGTTCTCGACGAGGTTGCCGAGGGCGGCGGCCAGCTTGCCACGGTTGCCCCAGACGGCCAGCCCGGCGGTGCCGCCGGAGGCCATGGTGATCCGCTTGGTGCCGGCCTGCTGGCGGCAGCGGTCCATGGCCTCGGTGACCAGTTCGTCCACCGGCACCAGCTCGGCGTGGGTGAGCGGGTCGTCGTCCTGCACCCGGGAGAGGTCGATCAGCTCCTGGACGAGGTTGGTGAGCCGGGCGGCCTCGTTCTGCATGCGGCCGGCGAAGCGGGTGACCGCCTCGGGGTCGTCGGCGGCGTCCCGTACCGCCTCGGAGAGCAGGGAGAGCGCACCGGCCGGGGTCTTCAGCTCGTGGCTGACGTTGGCGACGAAGTCGCGGCGGACCGCCTCGATGCGGCGGGCCTCGGTGAGGTCCTCCACCAGCAGCAGCACCAGGCGCGAGCCCAGCGGCGCGGAGCGGGCGGAGACGGCGAGCACGTCGGGGCGGCCCAGGTTCTTGCCGGGCCGCTGCGGGACCTCCAGCTCGACCTGGCGGATCTCGCCGTCGCGGCGGGTCTGCCGGGCCATGGCGAGCATCGGCTCGACGGCGAGCCGGCCGCCGCGCACCAGGCCGAGGGCGTACGCCGCCGAGCTGGCCTTGAGGACGGCGTCGGACTCGTCGATGACGACCGCCGAGGAGCGCAGCACGGAGAGCACCGTGTCGACGCCGGGCGGCAGGGTAGGGATCTCGGGGGCGAGGTGGGCGCCGCGCGGTGGGCGCGTACGCTCGCGCTCACTGATGCGGAAGGCCAGCATGGCGATCACGCCGGTACTGAGCCCGGCGATCGCGGCCACTGCGGCCACCGCCGCGTTCACGTCCATATCCTCAGGTTATGCGGGGCTTGACCGTGGACCACAGGGATGGATGAAGATGCTCGTCGGCAGTCCCGCGAGTGTTCACCTTCCCGACAGTCGCGGTTCACTCTGCGGGGCCGGACCGGCCGTCTTGCGGGCGGAGTGTGGCACGGGAGACACAAGGCAACGGCCGCGACAGCGGCCGGGTACGTACACCGAGGCTCGGGCGCTCGTCCGGGGGAGGACTATCCGTCATGCGTGACGCTTATCACGAGGAACTGGACGCGATCAGCGACACGCTGGTCGAGATGGCGCGGCTGGTGGGCTCCGCGATCGGGCGGGCCACCACCGCGATGCTGGACGCCGATCTGAAGCTCGCCGAGAGCGTGATCGACGCGGACGACCGCATCGACGAGATGCAGCGCGACCTGGAGAACGGCGCGATCGCGTTGCTGGCGCGGCAGCAGCCGGTGGCCACGGATCTGCGGATCGTGGTGACCTCGCTGCGGATGAGCGCCGACCTGGAGCGCTGCGGCGACCTGGCCGAGCATGTGGCGAAGGTGGCCAGGCTGCGGTTCCCCGACTCGGCGGTGCCGCGCGATCTCACGGCGACCATCCTGGAGATGGGGCAGCTGGCGCAGCGGCTGATGGCCAAGGCGACCGAGGTGCTGCTGACCAAGGACGTCGAGCTGGCGATGCAGCTGGAGCAGGACGACGACGAGATGGACACCCTGCACCGCACCCTGTTCCGGCATCTGATGGACGACCGCTGGCAGCACGGCGTGGAGACGGCGGTGGACGTGACGCTGCTGGGCCGCTACTACGAGCGGTTCGCCGATCACGCGGTGTCGATCGCGCGACGGGTGGTGTACCTGGTGACGGGTGAGCACGCGGACGAGTTCGCGCCGGAGCCGGAGCCCGAGACGGCCTGACGGGGCGCGTTCCGCAGTGGCCGGGCGCTCGCGGTTGCGCCCCCCTGCGCCCCGTTGACGGCCGGGCGGCGGCGGGTTTCCCATGGAGGGGCACCGGTGTGTGGAAGGAATCCCTGCTGCCCAGGAGGCACCCCATGGCGAACCGTCCCGCGACCGCATCGACCGCCGCCGCTTGTTCGTGCGGCTCTGGCTGCTCCTGCGGCTGCCAGAACGGCGGCTCCTGCCAGTGCGGCGGCTGCTGACGGCCGTACCGGCCAGGACACAGCCAGCGCACAGCGTTCTCTGACCCCGGCGCGGGCCCGGCTTCGGCCGCGGTTCCGCGCCGGGGTCATGCGCGCGCACGGACGGCGGGGGCCCGGACCGGACGGCGAACGGGGGGACGCGGCAGGGCTGCGCCGCCGGGCCGGGGCCGTCCGGCAGCGCCCGTCCGCGCGCGCGGGTTCAGGCCGCAGGCCAGGGCAGCTTCGCGACGAGTTCGAAGGCTCCGCCCGTGGTGCCGTGCTGGAGGCTGCCGCCGTCCAGGGCGACGCGTTCCTCCAGCCCGGCCAGCCCCGCCCCGGCGCCGGGGATGCGGGCGCCCGCTTTCGTGACCGGCAGCGGATTGCGGACGCGTACCGTCAGGCCCTGCCCGGGGGCGCCCACCAGCGACACGGTGATCGGCGCGCCGGGTGCGTGCTTGCGGGCGTTGGTGAGCCCTTCCTGCACCACCCGGTAGACGGTGCGCTGCACCTGGTCGCGCAGTCCGTCGGCGGCGCCCTCCGCGTACTTCTGGTCGAGGACCACGCGCTGCCCCGCCCGGACCGCCTCCGCGACCAGCTCGCCGATCTCGGAGATCCGGGGCTGCGGCCGTCCGCCGCCCTCGGTGAGCGCGCCCGTCCCGGTGCCGCGCAGCACCGTCAGCACCTCGCGCAGTTCCTCCAGCGCCTGGTGCGCGTTGTCCCGGATGACCTGGGCGCTGTCGCTGACCTCGGACTCGGTGAGCGGCTTGGCGGTGCCGCCCGCCGAGCGGCCGGTGCGGTAGGCGAGCGCTCCGGCGTGCACGGAGAGCAGCGAGATGCGGTGGGCCAGGACGTCGTGCATCTCCCGGGCGATGGCCTCGCGCTCGGCGCGGCGGGCGTCCGCGAGCCGGCGGGCGTGCTCGGCGCGCTCCCGGCCGGCGTCCTGGCGCAGCCGCTGGACGAGCTGGCGGCGGGCGCGGGTGGCGGTGCCCCAGGCGTAGAAGATGAACAGGTAGCCGAGGACGAAGAAGACATCGCCCCAGCCGGCCTGCTCGTCGGGGAGGCTGATCCAGATGAAGTAGGGGATCGCCAGCACCGTGTAGAGGGCGATGACGGCGAAGGCGCGCCGGGTGGGCAGCCGCAGCGCCGTGCTGAGGATGACGGCGCCGAGCGCGCCGAAGGCGCTGGCGGAGAGGGCGCCGACCGGCCCCATGAAGAGCGCGAGGGCGAACGGGTAGCGGCGCCGGAACCACAGGGCGAAGCAGCTGATCAGCCCGAGCGGTGGGTCGATGGCCAGCAGCCAGTGGGGCACGTGGCTCATCTCCGGCAGCAGCACGAAGACCATCAGCAGCCACATGAGGAGCGCCCAGCCGAAGACGGTGAGGTCCACGGCCCAGTCGCGCGGGGTACGGCGCGGCCGGCGGGCGGTGCCGCCGGGGGCGGCGTCCGCCGGGTCGGTCAGCAGGTCGCCGGGGAGCAGCCAGCGTTGCGGCCGGGTGAACCGGCCGCTGACGCCGGCCGCTGTCTCGGTCATGTCATCGAGCGTAGGCGACCGGCGGCGGAAACCACCGGGCGTCCGTACACCTGTACTACTTCTTGCCCTGGTTCTTCACGGCCTCGATGGCGGCGCGCGCGGCCTCCGGATCGAGGTAGCGGCCACCGGGGGTGAGCGGGCGGAAGTCGGCGTCCAGCTCGTACAGCAGCGGGATGCCGGTGGGGATGTTCAGGCCCACGATGTCGGCGTCGGAGATGGCGTCCAGGTGCTTGACCAGGGCGCGCAGGCTGTTGCCGTGCGCGGTCACCAGCACGGTGCGGCCGGCGGCCAGGTCCGGGACGATGCCGTCGTACCAGTACGGCAGCATCCGCTCGACGACGTCCTTCAGGCACTCGGTGTCCGGGCGCACGTCGGAGGGGATGTGGGCGTAGCGCGGGTCGTCGGCCTGCGACCACTCGGCGCCGGCGGCCAGCGGCGGGGGCGGGGTGTCGTACGAACGGCGCCACTGCGTGAACTGCTCCTCGCCGAACTCGGCGAGGGTGGCGGCCTTGTCCTTGCCCTGGAGCGCGCCGTAGTGCCGCTCGTTCAGGCGCCAGGAGCGGGCCACCGGGATCCACGCCCGGTCGGCTGCGTCGAGGGCGAGGTTGGCGGTGCGGATGGCGCGCTTGAGGAGGGAGGTGTGCAGGACGTCGGGGAGCAGCCCCGCCTCCTTCAGCAGTTCGCCGCCGCGGACGGCCTCCTTCTCCCCCTTGTCCGTGAGGTTGACGTCCACCCAACCGGTGAACAGGTTCTTCGCGTTCCAGTCGCTCTCGCCGTGGCGGAGCAGGATGAGCTTGTACGGTGCGTCGGCCATGTCCCGAAGCGTAGACGGCCCCGGGGAGGGGGCAGCTTGTGGGGTGATCTGCTTCTGCACCATATTGGTGCAAAGTGGAGGAATGACGGCATTCTCCCGGGTCAGGAACGCGGCACGCGACGGCGGACGGCTGGCGTCCCTGCGGTCGGCGCTCGGCGTCCGCAGCTTCGTCGGGCAGATGTTCCTGCTCCAGGTGGTGACCGTCCTGCTGCTGGTGACCGCCGCCGCCGTCACCATCTACATCCAGATGGACCGCAACCAGCGCGCCGCCGCCTTCAACCGCACCCTCGCCGTCGCCACCACCTTCGCCAACTCCCCCGGCCTGGTGGAGGCCATGCGCTCCCCCGACCCCACCGCCCTCCTCCAGCCGCACACCGAGGCCGTACGCGAGGCACTCGACGCCGGCGCCGTCGTCGTCCTCAACACCGCCGGCATCCGCTACACCCACACCGACCCCTCCCTCATCGGCGAACACTTCGTCGGCGACGTCGAGACCGCCCTCACCGGCCGGATCGTCCAGGAATCCCTCGACGCCCCGCTGGGCCCGGCCGTGCAGAGCATCGTCCCGGTGCGCGACGAAAGCGGGGCCGTCATCGGCGCCGTCGCCTGCGGCATCCAGGTCGAGGCCATCACCGTGAACTTCTCCGCCCGGGTCCCGCTGCTGGCCGGCGCGCTCGGCGCCGTCCTGCTCACCCTGGCCGGCACCGCGTTCGTCACCCGCCGGCTGCTCAAGCAGACCCGGGGCCTGGGCCCCTCCGAGATCACCCGGTTGTACGAGAACCACGACGCCGTCCTGCGCTCCGTCCGGGAAGGCGTCGTCATCCTCGACGGCGACCGGCGGCTGCTGCTCGCCAACGAGGAGGCCCACCGGCTCCTCGAACTCCCCGAGGACGCCCAGGGCCGCCTCCTCGGCGACCTCGGCCTCGCCCCCGCCACCACCGAACTGCTGGCCTCCGCCCGCGAGGCCACCGACCAGGTGCACCGCTTCGGCGGCCGGCTGCTCGCCGTCAACCACCGCCCCATGGACCTGCACGGCGGCCCGCCCGGCTCCGTCACCACCCTGCGGGACTCCACCGAACTGAGCGTCGTGGCCGGACGCGCCGAGGCCGCCCAGCGGCGGCTGCGGCTGCTGTACGAGGCCAGCGTGCGGATCGGCACCACCCTGGAGGTGGTGCGCACCGCCGAGGAACTGACCGAGGTCGGCGTACCGGAGTTCGCCGACTACATCACCGTCGACCTGGTCGACGAGGTCATGCACGGCGCCGAACCCGTCGCCAGCGGCACCCGCATGCGCCGCGCCGCCACCCGCGGCGTCCGCGAGGACCACCCGCTGTACGTGACCGGCGGCGGCGTCACCCTCGACACCACCTCCGGGGAAGTACGCGGCCTGCTGCTGGGCCACGCACGCGCCGAACGCGACCTGGCCGGCACCACCTGGTGGCGCGCCGCCGACCCCGACCACGCCAGGGCACTCCTCGACCACGGCTTCCACGCGCTGATCTCCGCCCCGCTGCACGCGCGCGGCGTCGTACTCGGCGTGGTCAACTTCTGGCGCACCGGCACCTCCCCCACCTTCTCCGACGAGGACCTGTCCCTCGCCGAGGAACTGGCGGCCCGCACCGCCGTCTGCGTCGACAACGCCCGCCGCTACGCCCGCGAACACACCATGGCCGTCACCCTCCAGCGCAGCCTGCTGCCCAGCGCGCTCCCCCGGCAGAACGCCCTGGAGGCCGCCTCCCGCTACCTGCCCGCCCAGGCCGGGGTGGGCGGCGACTGGTTCGACGTCATCCCGCTCTCCGGCACCCGGGTCGCGCTCGTCGTCGGCGACGTCGTCGGGCACGGACTGCACGCGGCAGCCACCATGGGCCGGCTGCGCACCGCCGTGCACAACTTCTCCGCCCTCGACCTCACCCCCGACGAACTGCTCGGCCGCCTCGACGAACTGGCCACCCGCATCGACGAGGACGAGGCCGCCGAGTACGGCGCGGGCGCCATCACCGGGGCCACCTGCCTGTACGCCGTCTACGACCCGGTCGACGGCAGCTGCGCGCTGGCGCGGGCCGGCCACCTGCCGCCCGCGCTCGTCCTGCCGGACGGCACCGTACGCTTCGCCGACCTGCCGGCCGCGCCACCGCTCGGCGTCGGCGGCGTGCCGTTCGAGACGACGACACTCGACCTCCCGGAGGGCAGCCGGCTCGTCCTCTACACCGACGGCCTGGTGGAGAGCCGCACCCGCGACATCGACGGCGGCCTGGACCGCCTGCGGGCCGCGCTCGCCGCCTCCGGCCCGGGACCGGAAGAGACCTGCGACACCGTCCTGGACCGGCTCCTCCCCGACCGCCCGGCGGACGACGTGGCCCTGCTCGTGGCCAGAACCCGGAAACTGGCCGCCGACCACGTCGCGAGCTGGGACGTACCCGCCAACCCCACGGCGGTGGCCCCGCTGCGGGCCGCGGTCAGCCGGCAACTGGCGGACTGGGGCCTGGACGAGACGGCGTTCATCACCGAACTCATCCTCAGCGAACTGATCACCAACGCCATCCGCCACGCCTCCGCCCCCATCCGGGTCCGGCTGCTGCGGGACCGCGCGCTGATCTGCGAGGTCTCGGACGGCAGCAGCACCTCACCGCACCTGCGCAATGCCACCGACACGGACGAGGGCGGCCGGGGCCTGTTCCTCGTCTCCCAGTACGCGGACCGCTGGGGCACCCGGTACACCCCCGAAGGGAAGGTCATCTGGGCGGAACAGCGGCTGCCGGAGGACGACTGAGGCGCGACCGGCGGACAGCACCGGCCGGGCCCGCGGGCCGGGCCGGACCGGCCGGACACCCTTTAGGCTCACGGGTATGGAGAAGCAGGGCGCGCAGGAGGCGGCGGGCACCGTCCGGGTGGACGTGTGGATCTGGTCGGTACGCCTGGCCAAGACACGCTCCACGGCCGCCGCCGCGTGCAAGGCGGGCCACGTACGGATCAACGGCGACCGCGCGAAGCCGGCCCAGCCGGTGAAGCCGGGCGACGAGGTCCGCATCCGGCAGGAGGGCCGGGAACGGATCGTGAAGGTCACCCGCCTCATCCGCAAACGCGTCGGCGCCCCGGTGGCCGTCGAGTGCTACACCGACCACAGCCCCCCGCCGCCACCCCGCGAGGCGGTGGCCCCGGCCGGCATCCGCGACCGCGGCACGGGCCGCCCGACGAAACGCGACCGCCGCGAGATGGAACGCCTCCGCGGCCAGCGCGACTGAGTACAGGATCAACGGGAGCACAGAGGACCACGGTGAGCCGGGAAGAAACCGAACGCCGGTCCCGGGAGCGTCGCGAAGCGGCCGGCCTGTCCGTGGGGTCGCCCGCCGAGAAGCAGGCCGCAATCGCAAGGGGAACGCTGCTCACCGGACTCGCCGATGCACAGCGCGCCGGGCCAGGCACCACCGAGAGCTGAACAGCGCTCACCCCCACGCAGCGGCTGCGGAGGCCAGCAGTCGCCGGGCGTCCTCGCCATACGCCGCGTCGGCGGCCAGCGTGTCGAACACTTTGCGGTGGAGAGCCACTTCCCCCGGCTGGTCCAGCCGCATCTCTCCGCCGTAGAGCTCGATGAAGACCTGACCGTCCAGGATGGAGAATCCGTGCGAGAGCAGCACCTGCTGCTCCTCCCGCTGCGGCACGATGCCGAGGGTGAGCGCGGGCAGTGCGGTCGCCGAGACCAGCCGCTCGATCTGGGCCCGCATCACGGGGGCCGGGGCAACGCCATGCTGCAAGGCCCCGGCGAAAAGCAGCAGATGCCACCGCTTGCCGCCCGGCTCCTGGAGAATCCGCTGCCGGTCCATGCGCGCGGCCACCGCGTCATCGACATCGTCGGGCCCCTCCGAGAGCTGCGCGCACCGCGTCAGAATGGCCCGCGCGTAGTCGGGCGTCTGCAACAGGCCGTGCACGGTGCTCAGCTGGAAGGACCGCGTGGTCCCGGTCGCCGCCTCGATTTCCTTCCAGGACCGCTGCAACGCCGCGTATCCGTCGCCCAGCTGGCTGGACCAATCGACATAACGACCGGCCGCCTGCGCCGGAGTCCCCATGGCATTACTCATTCTCTTGTTCCTCTTCTTCGGGCGGGTTACCTCAGTACCGTGCGCTGGAGGACGCGCTGCTCGTCGCGGAGCCAGACGAGTTGTTCTTCCCCGGTGACCGTGATGCCGAACTCGTCCGCCCCCGGGCTCCCCTCCGCCCGCCACCAGTCGAGGAACCGGCCGGCCTCCGCCGCCAGATCGCGCGGGCCGTGGCGGTACGTGGCGTCGCGCTTGATCCACAGCCAGGACGCGTCGTCATCGGCCAGCAGGAGCAGCCCGTCCCCCAGCACCTGCCCCGAGAAGCCGGGCCGCCGCACACCGAGCGCGAAACGGGCATCGGCCCGCCCGAGTTCCCGCAGCCCGGCGTAACCTTCGCTCCTGTCCGCGTCATCCCAGGTGGCGTCCCAGACAGCCGTGACCCGGGGATGCACCATGCGCTGACCGCGCACCGGCATGAACGCTGCCCGGCCCCGGAAGCGCCCCCGGGCGGTGCCGTCCTCGCTCATCCGCAGCCGGATCAGCCCGAATCCGGCGGGGTCGGGATACCAGGGGACGACCAGGACGCCACCCGGTCTCACCTGGCGCAGCCAGGCCGGAGGCACCCGCCGCACGGAGGCCGTGGCGATCAGCCGGTCGTACGGAGCACGGTCCGGGTATCCCCCTTCGCCGTCCCCGCAGACCACCAGCGGGCGGTGACCGGCGGAGGCGAGCCGCTTCGTGGCGAGTTCGGTGAGCAGCGGATCGATCTCGACGGTGACGACCCTGTCGGCGCCCACCCGTTCGCACAACAGCGCGGCGTTGTAGCCGGTGCCGCTGCCGATTTCGAGAACGGAGTGGCCGGGCCGCAGGTCCAGAGCGGACAGCATGCCGAGCACCACTTCGGCGGAGCTCATCGAACTCGTGGCGCCGATCCCCGCCCCGTCCGCCGCCGGGGCGCCGTCGTCGATCTGCGTGACCAGCGCTCCGGTGGGGTGGTAGACCAGCTCGGCCCAGCCTCCGGGATCCTCCCGCCGGTTCAGCGCACGCCAGCCGCCCCCGGACCAGCGCCACACCGTCTCGGGAGCGAACGTCTCCCGTGGAACCCTGCCGAACGCCAGCCGCAACCATTCCTCGGGGAAGTGGCCGCCCTCCGCCAGCGACTCGGTGAGCCGCTGGCGAAGCGTGTCCAGGTGAGTCGGGGCGATCACTTCTTGTCGCCGTCCTTCTTGTGCGTCCCACTGCCGGGCCCGAACACATCCGGCGGCACCTGGTGGTCGCCCTCCCCCGCAGGACCCTGCGGCTTCTGATCGTCCGACTTCGGCTTGTCGTGCTTGCCCATGACTGCTCCCCTTCCCTGATCACCCGGGGCATCGATCCGAGTGCCCTCCGTGACCATGATTGAGCGCATATAGCGGGGCGTCCAGGAAATTTCTTCGGATTTCTCAGGCCCAGGATTCGGCGGCTGCGATGATGAGGCGGCGGGCGTCGTCGTCGTACACCGCGCTGGTCGCCAGTGCGTCGAACACCCGGCGATACAGTGAGACTTCTTCGGGCTGCCCCAGCCGCAGTTCCGCACTTGCGATCTCCACGGTGACGAGTTGATCGTCGAAGACGCAGAAATTGTGGGCGGGCGAGACGGGCAACCGCTTGCCGTGGGGGACGATGCCCAGGCGGACCGTGGGCAGTGTGGTGGCCGAGACGAGCCGATCGAGCTGGGCCCGCATCACCGCGGCCGGGGCCAGTCCATAGCGAAGAACCGACTCCGACACGACCATGTGCCGCTGCTTGCGTCCGGGCTCGTACAAGGCCTTCTGCCGCTCCAGCCGCTCGGCCACCGCTTCCTGGGTGTCCCGTGGGCTGTCGAAGAGACCGGCGTGCTCCCGGAAGCGGGCAGCGGCGTATTCGGCGGTCTGCAGAAGGCCGGGAACCCAGCACGATTCGAAGGAACGGACGGTGGCGGCTGACTCCTCCATCTGCTTCCATGAGCGCTGCACAGCAGCATGTCCCTGGTGCAGTTGGCGACGCCATTCCGCATAACGCCGGTCCAGATCGCGCAGCAGAACAAGAAGTTCGCCGGCTGCCTGCGGTGCGCCACAGGCAGCCGTCCATTCCTGGATGTCGCTCTCGGTGGGCGACTGACGGCCGAGTTGCAGCTTTGATACCTTGCTGGGCGGCCAGCCGAGCCGCCCAGCAAGAGTACGGCCGTCAAGACCGGCCGTGTGCCTCAGGGCACGCAGGCGTCCGCCAAGCTCCTGCCTGGCCTCGTCAACGCCTCTGGGTGGCCTGCTCAACGCGGTGGATGCTCCTTCACAAACTCCTCGTATGCAATCGCGTGCTGAAAGGCGGCGTCAAGCCACCTGGCGTGTTCGATCACAACGGCGGGCTCGGTGATCAGCTCAGCCCCCAGCAACTGCCCTTCCGGCGTGAAGTGCAAGACCGCCACGGTGTGCGAGTCGAACAGCCAGAAGTCCTTGTCCGGCAACGCCGCCAGCTCGGCAGTCGCCCGGTCCAGGTACTGGATGTCTTCCCCAGCGGCCGTGTTGTGCTCGGCCAGGAACAACTCGAAGCGCAGGTAGTCCGTGAGCTGGGGCGGAACGACCCTGACCCGGCTGATGACCCTGCCCTGCGCTGTCTGTTCGCGCATCGTGTGCAGCCAGGGCTCAAACCATCCCAGATCGACAACCGGATCGCCCGACAGGAACTGCCGGAACGGCTCCCGCTCGTTGTCGATGTCGTAGTGCGTGCGCGTCTCCAGCCTTCGCGCCGTATACGCGAAGTCCCGGAAGAGGGCCGCGAACGCTTCCCCCTTCACCAGTTCCGACGGATCCGGTGCCGGCCTCGGCGCAAACCTCTCCAACAGGTCTCGCGGGACCTCCACCAGGTCCTCGCCCTCCGCGAGATGGCGGATGTCCTGATAAGCGCTGTCCCGGCGATCGACCTTCCATCCCTGGACGACGACCGTGTTCCGGTCGGTTTCGTAGACGGCGGGGCAGCCACCGCCACCGCTTGTGGTCCCGTTGAAGCGCAGCCTCACTGTTTCTCCCAAGGTTGAGAAATTTCTCAGAGTTTCTTCCTCTGCCCAGCGCCACCAACCCTGCCTCACCACCCGCGTGGAGCACCACGGCGCACAGGGGCGCACACGACAGCGCCCGGAGTCGAACTCCGGGCGCTGGGAAGGAGAGACGAGCCGTCGGCGGGTCAGTCCGGGGGGAACAGGTGGCTGAACGCCGCCAGGTTGTGGGTGGGTTCGCCGCGGGAGACGCGCCAGGCGTGTTCCTTGCGGATGGCCGTCGCGAAGCCCAGTTCCAGCAGGGTGTTGAACGCCCCGTCCGCCGTCTCCAGGACCACGCCCAGCAGGCGGTCCAGTTCGCCCGGGGTCGCCGCCGCCAGCGGGAGGCGGCCGGCCAGGTAGATGTCGCCGTGGGTGTCCAGCGCGTACGCCACCCCGTACAGCCGCGCGTTGCGCTCCAGCAGCCAGCGGTGCACCGCCGCGTGGTTCTCGTCCGGGCGGCGGATCACGAACGCGTTGACCGACAGCGCGTGCCGGCCCAGCCGCAGCGAGCAGGTCGTGGAGAGCTTGCGGGTGCCCGGCAGGGTGACCACGTAGTGGCCGGGGTCCGGGCGCTCCCACTCCACGCCCAGGTCGTTCAGCGTGTCCTCGACGGTGCGCCCGGTGTCCTCAGCCATGCGCCGATCGTAGGGCGAACCGGTGGGATTCCGTGGCCGCCCGGTACACCGACACCGTGCCGGCCGCCGTCGCCGCCCAGCCGAAGCGGCGGGCGTGCAGCGCCGCCGCCCGGCCCAGCCGGTCGGAGAGGGTGGGGGCGGCCGCGAACCGGGCCAGCGCCGCCGCGTAGTGCACCGGGTCGTGGCCCTCGATCAGGTAGCCGGTCGCCTCGTTCCGCACCACCACCGGCAGCCCGCCCACCGCCGCCGCGACCACCGGGGTGCCGCAAGCCTGGGCCTCGGCCGCCACCAGGCCGAACGACTCGCTGTAGGACGGCATCACCAGCACGCTCGCCGCCCGGTACCAGTCCGCCAGCCGCTCCTGTCCGACCGGCGGGTGGAAGCGCACCAGGTCGGTCAGGCCCAGCCGGTCGGCGAGCTTGCGCAGCCGCTCGGGGCGGGCCAGGCCGGTGCCGGACGGGCCGCCCACGACGGGGACGACCAGCCGGCCGGGCGCGGCCAGCGACGGATCCCGGTCCAGCAGCTCCCGTACCGCGTACAGCAGCAGGTCGGGTGCCTTCAGCGGCTGGATCCGCCCCACGAACAGCGGGATCAGCGCGTCCGGCGGCAGCCCCAGCCGGGCCCGGGCCGCCGCCCGGCCGTCCGCCGGGCGGAACACGTCCAGGTTGACGCCGGGGTGCACCACGGCCGTCCGCATCGGGTCGGCGTCGTAGTGGCGGACCAGTTCGGCGGCCTCCTCGGCCGTGTTGGCGATCAGCCGGTCGGCCGCGCGCACGATCTGCGTCTCGCCGATCACCCGCGCCGCCGGCTCCGGGGAGTCCCCGGCCGCCAGGGCGGCGTTCTTCACCTTCGCCATGGTGTGCATGGCGTGCACCAGCGGCACCCCCCACCGCTCGGCGACCAGCCAGCCCACCTGGCCCGACAGCCAGTAGTGCGAGTGCACGAGATCGAAGTATCCCGGCCGCTGCCCCGCCCAGATCTGGGTGACGCCGTGCGTGAACGCGCACATCTGGGCCGGCAGCTCCTCCTTGCTCAGCCCCTCGTACGGGCCCGCGTCCACGTGGCGCACCAGCACCCCGGGCGCCAGTTCCACGGCGGGCGGCAGCCCGCCGGCCGAGGCGCGGGTGAAGATCTCCACCTCGGTGCCCAGAGCCGCCAGCTGTCTGGACAGCTCGACGATGTAGACGTTCATCCCGCCCGCGTCGCCGGTGCCCGGCTGGTGCAGCGGTGAGGTGTGAACGCTCAGCATCGCCACCCGGCGCGGTCGGTGCCCCACTGCGTCTCCTGACGGACCGAGAGCGGAAAACGGACGTCTCCCCCACACCAGTGTGCCCAACCGCTCGCGGACGGCATCCTCCGGGTGGCCGCCGAAACGTACACTCGCCCCTATGCCCGAGGGGACGGTGACCCGGGGGACGACCAACCCCAACCGCTTGCGGCGCATGGACCGCTGGCTCTCCCATGCGCACGGCACCGCGCTGCGCGGCGCCCGGTGCGCCCCGCTGGCCGTGGACCTGGGGTACGGGGCGGCGCCGTGGACCGCCGTCGAACTGCTGGAGCGGCTGCGCCGGGTACGGCCGGACGCCCGGGTGGCCGGAGTGGAGATCGATCCGGAGCGGGTGGCGGCGGCGCTGCCGTACGAGCGGGACGGGCTGTCGTTCGTCCGTGGCGGGTTCGAGGTGCCGCTGCCGGGCGGCGAGCGCCCGCTGCTGATCCGGGCCGCGAACGTGCTGCGGCAGTACCCGGAGGACCGGGTGCGGGGCGTGTGGGAGCGGCTGTGCGGGCGGCTGGCCCCGGGCGGGCTGCTGGTGGAGGGCACGTGCGACGAGCTGGGGCGGCGGCATGTGTGGGTGGCGCTGGGGCCCGAGGGGCCGCGCACGGTCACCTTCGCGGCCCGGCTCGGCGGTCTCGGGGCGCCGTCCGATCTGGCCGAGCGGCTGCCCAAGGCGCTCATCCACCGCAATGTGCCGGGCGAGCCCGTGCACCGGTTCCTGCGGGACTTCGACCGGGCCTGGGCCACCGCCGCCCCGTACGCCCCGCTGGGGGCGCGGCAGCGCTGGGTCACGGCGGTACGGGCGCTGGCGGCGGCCGGCTGGCCGCTGGCGGACGACGTGCGGCGGTGGCGGCAGGGCGAGGTCACCGTGCGGTGGGCGGCGCTGGCGCCCCGGGGCTGAGCGCCGGGCACGGAGCGGGCGGCCGGGGGTGCTGCGCGCGGGCGCCGGGCCGGCCGGGCGTTACGGGACCGCCAGCTGCGCCAGCGCCGCCTCCAGCAGGGGCCGGTCCTGGGCGTGGGTCAGCTGGGTCCGCGCCTGGTCGGGCGGCAGCCACAGCAGCCGGTCGACCTCGTCGTTGGGCGAGAACCGGCCGCCGACCGCCTCGCCCGTCCAGTACCTGACCTCCTTGGGCCGCCCGCGCACCAGATAGCGGGCGGTGGGCAGCGGAGCGCCCAGCACGCAGATCATGCCGGTCTCCTCCAGCACCTCCCGCAGCGCGGCGTCCTCCGGCTCCTCGCCCGGGTGCAGCTTGCCCTTGGGGTGCGACCAGTCGTCGTACCGGGGGCGGTGCACCAGGGCGACCTCCACCTCGCCGCCCGGGCCCGGCGCGTACCGCCACAGCACGCAGCCGGCCGCCCGTACCGTCTCCTCCTCAGCTGTTGCCGCCACGGCGCCTCCTTCGTGCCTCGATCTGCATCTCCTGCACATTGCGCAGCGCCCGGCCGTCCGTGCCGGTCCAGTGCCGGGTCCACGTGCCGTCCGGGCCGAGGTGCCAGGACGCCGTGGTGTCGGCGGTCCCGGCGGCCAGCAGCCGGGTCAGGGTGGAGCGGTGCGCCGGGTCGGTGACCCGGACCAGCACCTCGATGCGGCGGTCCAGGTTGCGGTGCATCAGGTCGGCGCTGCCCAGCCACACCTCGCTCTCGCCGCCCGCCGCGAACGCGTACACCCGCGAGTGCTCCAGGAAGCGGCCCAGCACGCTGCGCACCCGGATCGTCTCCGACAGGCCCGGCACCCCGGGGCGCAGCGCGCAGATGCCGCGCACCCAGATGTCGACCGGGACGCCCTCCTGGGAGGCGCGGTACAGGGCGTCGATGACCGCCTCGTCCACGATGGCGTTGGTCTTGATCCGGATGGACGCCGGGCGGCCCGCCCGGTGGTGGGCTATCTCGCGGCCGATGCGGGCGAGCAGCCCGTCCCGCAGGGAGCGCGGGGCGACCAGCAGCCGGCGGTAGGTCTCGCGGCGGGAGTAGCCGGAGAGCCGGTTGAACAGGTCGGAGAGGTCGGCGCCGACCTCGGCGTCGGAGGTCAGCAGGCCCAGGTCCTCGTACAGCCGGGCGGTCTTGGGGTGGTAGTTGCCGGTGCCGACGTGCGCGTAGCGGCGCAGGGTCTCGCCCTCCTGGCGCACCACCAGCGACAGTTTGCAGTGCGTCTTGAGGCCCACCAGCCCGTACACCACGTGGCAGCCGGCCTCCTCCAGCTTGCGCGCCCATTTGATGTTGGCGTGCTCGTCGAAGCGGGCCTTGATCTCCACCAGCACCAGCACCTGCTTGCCGGACTCGGCGGCGTCGATGAGGGCGTCGACGATCGGGGAGTCGCCGGAGGTGCGGTAGAGGGTCTGCTTGATGGCCAGCACGTCGGGGTCGGCGGCGGCCTGTTCGAGGAACGCCTGGACGGAGGTGGAGAACGAGTCGTACGGGTGGTGCAGCAGGACGTCGCGTTCGCGCAGCACGCCGAAGATGTCGGGGGCGGAGGCGGACTCGACCTCGGCGAGTTCGCGGTGGGTGCCGGCCACGAACTTGGGGTACTTCAGCTCCGGCCGCTCCAGGGAGGCGATGTCGCCGAGCCCGGTGAGGTCGAGCGGCCCGGGCACGGTGTACACCTCCTCCTCGCGGATCTTCAGTTCGCGCACCAGCAGGCTCAGCACGCCCGGGTCGATGGACTCCTCGGCCTCCAGCCGGACCGGGGGGCCGAAGCGGCGGCGCAGCAGTTCCTTCTCCAGGGCCTGGAGGAGGTTCTCGGTGTCGTCCTCCTCGACCTCCAGGTCCTCGTTGCGGGTGACGCGGAAGACGTGGTGGGCCAGCACCTCCATGCCGGGGAAGAGTTCCTCCAGGTGGGCGGCGATGACGTCCTCGACGGGGACGAAGCGCTGCGGGGAGGCTTCGAGGAAACGATCCAGCAGCGGCGGGACCTTCACCCGGGCGAAGTGCCTGTGGCCGGTAGCCGGGTTGCGCACCTCGACGGCGAGGTTGAGGGAGAGGCCGGAGATGTACGGGAAGGGGTGCGCCGGGTCGACCGCCAGCGGGGTGAGGACGGGGAAGATCCGCTGCCGGAAGAGGGTGAACAGCCGGGTCTGCTCGGCCTCGGTGAGGTCGGGCCAGCGCAGCAGGTGGATGCCCTCGGCGGCGAGTTCGGGGGCGACGGAGCGCTGGTAGCAGGCGGCCTGCCGGGCCATGAGGTCGCGGGAGCGGGACCAGATCTCCTGGAGCACCTCGCGCGGCAGCTGGCCGGTGAGGGAGCGGGTGGCGACGCCGGTGGCGATACGGCGCTTGAGGCCGGCGACGCGCACCATGAAGAACTCGTCCAGGTTGCTGGCGAAGATGCTCAGGAAGTTGGCGCGTTCCAGCAGCGGGGTGGCGGGGTCCTCGGCCAGCTCCAGGACGCGTTCGTTGAACGCCAGCCAGCTGCGTTCGCGGTCCAGGAACCGGTCGTCGGGCAGCGGGGCGCCCGCCGGGTCGGCCACGGGTGCCGGGGCGGGCGCCGGGGTGGCGGCGGGCGGCGTCCCGCCGGGGTGCCCGCCCGCCGGGGCGGGGGCGGCCGGGGGCGGCACCGTACGCTCCGGGTCCGCACCGGCGCCGGGGCCGGGCCCCGGCGCGTCACCGCCTCCCACCGCTGCCGCCGGCGCCTTCGCGGTCGTCTCGGGACCGGCCTGCGCGCCGCGCGCTCCCCGCACTTCAGGACTCATACCACCCATTCTCCCGCCAGGAGTACGAACGGAGCACGTCAGCGGTGTGACCGGGAGGTGGCCGGGATGCGGATCAGGTTTCGGTGCGGTACATGAGGTCGCGTTCGTGGGTCCGGAAGCCGAGCCCCTCGTACACCCGCAGCGCCGCGGTGTTGTCGGCGTCGACGTACAGCATGGCGGTGGGCAGCGCCCGGTCGGCGGCCAGGTAGCGCAGGCCGATCAGGGTGAGCGCCTTGCCGAGCCCGAGGTTCTGCGCCGCGGGGGCGACGCCCACGACGTAGACCTCGCCCAGGGACTCGGCGCTGTGCACCTTCGTCCAGTGGAAGCCGAGCAGGGTGTCGCCGCGCACCGCGAGAAAGAACCCGGATGGGTCGAACCAGGGCTCCTTCTTCCGGGCGTCCAGGTCGACCTGGGTGAGGGCGCCCTGCTCCGGGTGGTGGGCGAACGCCTCGGCGTTGAGCGCCAGCCAGGCGGCGTCGTCCCGGCCGGGCACGAAGCTGCGGACCGTCACCCCTTCGGGCAGTACCGGATCGACGTCGCGCAGTCCCCCCAGCGGGCGGCGCAGCTGCCGCAGCTCGCGGAAGAGGGTGAGGCCGAGCACCTGCGCCAGATGCCGGGCGGCCGGGTGGCCGCCGTGCGCCCACAGCCGCAGCCGGTGGCCGGAGGCGGCCAGCAGCTGCCCGCCGAGCAGCCGCCCGTAGCCCTGTCCGCGGTGCTCGGGGTGCACCACCAGCTCGGCCGAGGGGGCTTCGACCGGGTCGGTGCCGTCCAGCTGGGCGTAGCCCACCAGTTGGTCCTCGTGCCGCAACAGCAGGTGCTTCACCCCGTCGCGCCGCCCGCCGCGCAGCAGCAGCCTGCCCTGTTCGGATACGGCGCTCTGCCCGTCGGTGCGGGCCGCCGCGTCGATCAGCCGCTCGGCCGCGCGCAGCTGGGGGCCCGTCACCTCGTCGACCACGATGACGTCACTCATGCCGGAGACTCTATGCCCATATCGCCCGGACCCTTCATCCGCTTGTTACCCGCGGCCCCCTGACACGCTACGCGCGTAGCCGTAGGCTGCCGTCGCACTGTCCTGTCTTCTCCGCTGTCCGCCCCCTATCTGTGCTTGTCCCCCGATTCCACGAGAGGCAATCTCCGCTGATGCGCACCCCGGCCGCCACCAGGCGTTCCCGCAGATTCAGACTGACGGCAGGCGCGGTCACCCTCGCCGCCGCCGGTGCCCTCGCCGTCGGAGTGCCGGCCGCCCAGGCCGGCCCCGGCAACGGCAACGGCAACGGCAACGGGCCCGGCGCCGGTCAGCCCGGCCCCGGTCTCGACCTCCAGATCCTGGCCATCAACGACCTGCACGGCGCGCTGGAACCCCCGGAGGGCTCAGGCGGTCAGGTCACCCACGAGCACCCCGACGGCAGCACCGAGACGCTGACCGCCGGGGGCGTCGAGTACCTGGCCACCGGGCTGCGCGAGGCCCGCAAGGGCCAGCAGCGCTCGGTGACCGTGGCCGCCGGTGACCTGGTGGGCGCCACCCCGCTGCTCTCCGGCCTGTTCCACGACGAGCCCACCATCGAGGCCCTCAACCGGCTGGAGATGGACGTCGCGGGCGTCGGCAACCACGAGTTCGACGAGGGCTGGGAGGAACTGCTCCGCCTCCAGGACGGCGGCTGCCACCCGGTGGACGGCTGCTACGCCGAGGACCGCACCTTCGGCGGCGCCGACTTCCCCTACCTGGCCGCCAACGTGGTGCACGAGGACACCGGCGTGCCCGTGCTGGCCCCGTACAGCGTCCAGAACATCAAGGGCGTCAAGGTCGGGTTCATCGGCGTCACCCTGGAGGGGACGGCCGACATCGTCACCCAGGAAGGCATCGAGGGCCTGGAGTTCCTCGACGAGGCCGAGACCATCAACCGCTACACCGCCGAGCTGGAAGCCAAGGGCGTCAACGCGGTCATCGCGCTGATCCACGAGGGCGGCTACCCGGCCAACCCCGCCTACAACGCCGACTGCGACGCGGGCGCCGACGGCATCTCGGGACCGATCGTGGAGATCGCGCAGACCATCGACCCCGGCGTCGACGCGCTGATCACCGGCCACACCCACCAGCCGTACGTGTGCACCGTCCCCGACCCGGACGGCAACGACCGGCTCGTCACCTCCGCCGCCTCCAACGGCCGGCTGTTCACCGAGCTGACCATGCGCTACGACCCGCGCACCAAGGACATCGTGCGCACCTCCGTCGAGGGCACCAACCGCGTCGTGCACCGCGACCAGCGGCCGGCCCGTGACCTCACCCGGCTCATCGACTACTGGAACGAGCTGGCCGCCCCGGTCACCAACGCCCCCATCGGCTACATCAGCGAGGACATCAGGGGCCGCGGCGCCGGCACCCCCGAGTTCCCGCTCGGCGACCTGATCGCCGACGCCCAGCTGGCGCACGCCGTGGAGCTGGAGGGCAGCGCCGACCTCGCCCTGATGAACCCCGGCGGGGTCCGCGCCGACCTGGTGTACGCCGCCTCGGGCGACGAGGGCGACGGCGTGGTGACTTACGGCGAGGGCTTCACCGTCCAGCCGTTCTCCAACACCGTCAACCTGCTGTCGATCACCGGCGAGCAGCTGCTCCAGGTGCTGCGCGAGCAGGTCAGCGGCCCGAACGCCGCCGCGCCCAAGATCCTCCAGCCCTCCGCCGGGCTCACCTACACCCTGGACCTCACCCGCTCCGGAGCCGACCGGATCGTGGCGGACACGGTGCGGCTGAACGGTGAGCCGATCGAGGACGGGCGCACCTACCGGATCGCGGTCAACTCCTTCCTGGCGGGCGGCGGCGACGGCTTCCCGACCCTCGCCGAGGGCACCGACCCGCGCGTCGGCAACGACGACATGCGGGTGCTGGCCGACTACCTGCTGGCCCAGTCCTCCCCCGAGAGCCCGCTGGCCGCCCCGGCGGCCGACCGGATCACCGTCATCCAGTGATCCCCCCGGCCGGTACGGGGCGCGGCGCGGGGACGGCGATCGCCGTCACCAGCAGCCCGTCCCGTACCAGCCACCGGCCGGCGAAGCGCCGGAGGGGCACCCCGTCGACCACCGGGCCCGGCACGAGCAGTTCGGCGGTGAACGCCCCGCCGTCCGGGTCGAAGGCGACCCGGGCCTCCTCGAAGCCCAGCCAGCGGCGGGTCAGCGGGAACCACGCCTTGTAGACGCTCTCCTTGGCGCTGAACAGCAGCCGCTCCCAGCGCACCCGCGGGTGGGAGGCGGCCAGCTTCGCCAGGTGCTCGCGTTCGCCGGGCAGCGTCACCATCTCCACCACGCCCGGGTCGCGCAGCGGCTCGTGCGGCTCGGCGTCCACGCCGAGCGAAGCCACCGCGCCACCGGCGGCGGCCACCACCGCGGCGCGGTAGCCGGTGCAGTGCGTCATCGAGCCGATGTACCCAGGCGGCCAGCCCGGCGCCCCGCGCTCGCCCGGCAGCAGCGGCACCCGGGGGCCGCCGATCCGCTCCAGGGCGGTACGGGCGCAGGCCCGCACGGTGGCGAACTCCCGGCGGCGCCCGGGCACCGCCCTGGCCACCGCCGCCGCCTCCTCGGGGAAGAGGTCCAGCACGTCGTCCGGGTCCCCGAACATCTCGACCGCGCTCACCTCGCGCGGCAGCAGCTCCCCGATCACGTGCGGATCACCACCGGACGGCCGGGCGTCCCGCCGCGCGGGCGCCACTCGCGCGGGTAGCCCAGCGACACCTCGTGGTGCGGTACGCCGTCGCGGGTGATGCGGCGCGGGATGTGCAGATGCCCGTAGACGACGGCGGCGGCCCGGAACCGTACCGGCCAGTCGTCGGTGGCCTCGGTCCCGCACCACAGCGCGAACTCCGGGTGGCGCAGCACCCGGGTGGGCTGCCGGATCAGCGGATGGTGGTTGATCAGCACGGTGGGCGCCCCGGCGGGCAGCGCGGCCAGCCGCTCCTCGGTGTACTCCAGGCGGGCCCGGCACCACGCCTGGCGGCTCGGGTACGGGTCGGGGTGCAGCAGGTACTCGTCGGTGCACACCACCCCGGCGGCCTCCGCCACCGCCAGCGCCTCGGCGGTGGTGCGGGTGCCGGGTGGCCGGAAGGTGTAGTCGTACAGCAGGAACAGCGGCGCGACGGCGACCGGGCCGCGCTCGCCCTGCCAGATCGGGTACGGGTCCTCGGGGGTGAGGACGCCCAGGCCGCGGCAGAGTTCGACCAGCCGCTCGTAGCGGCGCTCGCCGCGCAGTTGCACCGGGTCGGAGGCGGGTGTCCACAGCTCGTGGTTGCCCGGGACCCACACCACCCGCGCGAACCGGCCGACGAGCAGCGTCAGCGCCCACTCGATGTCCGCGAACGTCTCCCCCACATCGCCCGCGACCAGCAGCCAGTCGTCGTCCGACTCCGGTCTCAGCTCCTCGGTGATCTTGCGGTTCTCGTCGTAGGCCACATGCAGATCGCTGATGGCCAGCAGTCTCCCCATGTGCTGGGTACTCCCCCCGGGCGGACCGCCGAAACGCGGACCTCAATCGGGATTGAGGTCTGCGTACGATGACGGACGTGCCTCCCACCATCACCAGAGAACTCACCATCGGACAGCTCGCCGAACGCAGCGGCGTCGCCACCTCCGCCCTGCGCTTCTACGAGGACCAGGGCCTCATCAGCAGCCGCCGCACCTCCGGCAACCAGCGCCGCTACCACCGCGACACCCTGCGCCGGGTGGCGTTCATCAAGGTCTCGCAGAACGTCGGGATGCCGCTGAACGCCATCCGCGAGGCCCTGCACGAACTCCCCGAGGGCCGCACCCCCACCAGGGAGGACTGGGCCCGGCTGTCCGAGTTCTGGAAGGCCGATCTCAACGCCCGGATCTGGCAGCTCACCCGGATCAGGGACGATCTGACCGACTGCATCGGCTGCGGCTGCCTGTCGCTGGACAGCTGCTCGCTGGCGAACCCGTACGACGTGTGCGGCGAGCGCGGCACGGGGCCGGTGCGGCTGCTGGAGGACGCCCCCGAGGGCGCCCCCGGCTGCGGGATCAGCTGCTCCTGAGCGCACCGGGCCGGGGGACGGCCGGGCCGGTCCCTTACCGGTCCGTGCCGGTCAGGGGACGGACGGCGGCGGGGTCGGAGCGCCCGGCAGCCGCAGCACCGCCTCCGTACCGCCGCCCGGTGCCGGGTGCAGCGCCACCTCCCCGCCGCTCTCGCGCACCGTCCGGGCCACGATCGACAGCCCGAGGCCGGACCCCGGCAGCCCGCGCGCGCCCGGGGAGCGCCAGAACCGTTCGAAGACGTGCGGCAGTTCGTGCGGCGGGATGCCCGGGCCGTGGTCGCGGATGCGCAGCAGCCCGCCGCGCAGCGTCACCTCCACTACCTCCCCGTCACCGCTGAACTTCACCGCGTTGTCCAGCAGGTTGACCAGGGCCCGCTCCAGCGCGGCCGGCTCGGCCCGCACGAACCAGTCCTCCAGTTCGGCCTCGACGGCCAGACCGCGCGCCCGGCCGCGCAGCCGCACCCGGTCCACCGCGCGGCGCGTCACCTCGTGCAGCCCCACCACCTCGAACCGGCTGCCCTGGCCGGCGGGCTTCTCGGGGCGGGACAGCTCCTGGAGATCGCCGATGAGCGCGGCGAGTTCGGCCAGCTGGTCGGTCACCGACTCCAGCAGCCGCCGCCGGTCCTCCGGCGGCAGCGGGCGGCCGGTCTGATCGCTGCGCACCAGCAGCTCGATGTTGGTGCGCAGCGAGGTGAGCGGGGTGCGCAGCTCGTGCCCGGCGTCGGCGATCAGCTGCTGCTGGAGCTCACGGGAGGAGGCGAGGGCGGCCGTCATGGAGTTGAACGCCGCCGAGAGCCGGGCGATCTCGTCGTCACCGGCCACCGGGATGCGGACGCTCAGATCCTCGGTCGCGGCCACGTGCTCGGCCGCCGCCGTCAGCCGGTCCACCGGCCGCAGCCCGGCCCTGGCCAGCGCCACCCCGGCCCCGGCGGCGGTGATCGCCCCGGCGGCGGCGACCAGCGCCAGCACGACGACGAGGGAGCGCAGCGGGTCGGTGACCTCGCTCAGCGGGCGGGCCACGGTGACGGCACCGTTGGTGGTGGTCTGCAGCGGGCGGGTCAGCACCCGGTAGGTGACCCCGTCCGAGCCGGTCGCGTTGTGGAAGGACTCGGCGGCCCTGCGCCCGGCGACGGCGGTATCGGCGGGCGAGACGTCCAGGGTCGCCGCCCCGGAGATGATGCAGCTCGAACCGTCGGCCGTGACCACCTGGATGGTGGAGTCGAACGGCACCGGCACGTTCTGCGGGACATCGGCCGGGTGCGGGTAGCACTGGCCGTTCTCCCACATGCGGTAGACCAGCACCGGGTCGGCCCGGTTGTCGCGCAGGGTGTCGTCCAGGGAGCGCATCAGCTGGTCGCGGACCAGGAACCAGGCCGCGATCGCGCACGCCGCCACCGCCACCGCCACGGCCACCGCCGTCAGCAGGGCCAGCCGGGAGCGCAGCGACAGACCGCGGCCGGACCTCATGGCGCGTCCCGCAGCACGTACCCGACGCCGCGCACGGTGTGCACCAGGCGCGGCTCGCCGCCGGCCTCGGTCTTGCGGCGCAGATACATGATGTAGACGTCCAGGGAGTTGGACGAGGGCTCGTACGCGAAGCCCCACACGGCGTGCAGGATCTGCTCCCGGGTGAGGACCTGGCGCGGGTGGGTGAGGAAGAGTTCCAGCAGGGTGTACTCGGTGCGGGTCAGCTCCACCGGCCGCTGCCCGCGCCGTACCTCCCGTGTGGCGGGGTCCATGCGCAGTTCGCCGAAGGTCAGCAGTCCGGCGTCCGGGCCGGGCCCGGTGCCGTCCCCGCCGTCCGTCCCGGCCGGGCGGGCGTAGCCGCTGCGGCGCAGCAGGGCCCGCAGCCGGGCCAGCAGCTCGTCGAGTTCGAAGGGCTTGACGAGATAGTCGTCCGCCCCGGCGTCGAGGCCGCTGACCCGGTCGCCGATGGTGTCGCGGGCGGTCAGCATCAGGATGGGCACCCGGTCCCCGGTGGCGCGCAGCCGCCGGGCGGTGGTGAGCCCGTCCATGCGGGGCATGAGCACGTCGAGGACGATCGCGTCGGGGTGGTAGCGCTCGGCCTTGGTGAGGGCGTCGAGGCCGTCGACGGCGGTCTCGGTGGCGTATCCCTCGAAGGCCAGGGAGCGCTGGAGGGCGTCCCGCACGGCCGGTTCGTCGTCGACGATCAGCACCCGCGAACGATCACTCATGCGCGTCAGTCTCGCATCACTCGTCCTGCCGGATCAGACGTGGCCGACCGCGCCGGAGCCGCCGGCGCCGCCGGTTTCCAGGGCGCTCAGCACGGTCTTCACGGTGTTGACGGGGATGGCGAAGCCCAGGCCGGCGCTGCCGGAATCGGCGGAGGGGCTGTACATGGCGGAGTTGATGCCGATGATCTCGCCGTTCATGTTGACGAGCGCGCCGCCGGAGTTGCCGGGGTTGAGGGAGGCGTCGGTCTGGATGGCCCGGTAGGTGGTGGTGCCGCCGGAGCCGAGGTCGCCGTTGTACCGTCCGCCGCCGAACTCGAACGGCCACTGCTGCTGCTCCTGCGGTGAGCTGTCCCCGGTGGAGACGGTGACCTCGCGGTCCAGTGCGGAAACGATCCCGCTGGTGACGGTGCCGGACAGCCCCTCGGGCGAGCCGATGGCCACCACCTGGTCGCCGACGGCCACCGCGTCGGAGTCGCCGAGCGTCGCGGCGGGCAGCCCGGAGACATCGCGCGCCTGGATGACGGCGAGGTCGGTGTCCGGGTCGGTGCCGGTGACGGCCGCGGTGGCGGTGGAGCCGTCGGAGAAGGTCACCCGCACCTCACCGGCGCCGGAGACGACGTGGTGGTTGGTGAGGATCTTCCCGTCGGAGGAGAGGATCACCCCGGAGCCGGTGGAGGTCTGCGTGGAGATCTCCACGACGGACGGCGCGACGGCGGCGGCGACGGACGCCACCGTGCCGTCGGTGTGCACCGACACCTGGGTGCCGCTGACGCTGGTGCCGGTGCCGGTGGACCCCGCCTGCGCGTCCCCGAGCAGGGCGGCGGTCCCGCCCCCGACCCCGGCGGCGACCACCGTGACGGCGGCCAGCAGCGCCACGGATCTCCCGGCCCGGCGCCGCTTGGCCCCCCGGGTGCCCTCCCCGGCCGGCGGAGCGGCACCGTCCACGGCGGCGTCGGGCGCGTGACCGGGCTGCGGCGGGCAGGTGTGGAACGGCTCGTTCTCCTGGTACCCCTGGTGTTCGCTCATGCCCCGAGCGTGCGCCCGGAAGATGAGAGGCGCCTGAGAAGCGCCTCAGAGTTCCCCTGGGTTTTCCGCGGGGCGGTCAGCCGGCGGGGAAATCCCTGGAGTCGATGGCGTGGTCGAAGGGGTCGGGCAACGGGATCGGATCGCCGAATTTCCCGGTCCACAGCGTCCGGTACACACCGCTGTGAGGTTCACCGAACAGCGTGATCAGCGGCCCCTGGGAAGCGACCCGGTCCACCAGCAGGCAGAGCGGGACACCGGCCCGTGCGTACCCGGCGAGCTTCTCGACCCGGTCGCGGCCCGCGTTCCCGCGCGACGTGACCTCCACGACCAGGGCGGCGTCTCCCGCCTGGGTCTCCGGCGTGCCGTCCAGCATCAGAGCTTCGGGCAGCACCACCAGGTCGGGCTGGAAGACGCCCGAGCGCAGCGGGATCCGTACGTCGACGTTCTGGTAGACGTCCCAGCCCTCGGGCAGCGCCGGAAGCAGCCTCCGGTGCAACTTGCTCGCAATGTAGGTGTGCGGCTTCGACTGCGCGGGCGACACGATGATGAACCCCTCGATGATCTCCGCTTTCCAGCCCTCGGGAATGTCCAGCCCTTCCCAGGTCCTGAGGAGCTCATCCCAGGTCTCTCCCCGGATGTACGGGGGTTCAACGGCAGGCACGCTCACAGCGGACTCCTTACCTTGACGCCACCGATTCCAGCATGCCCGGACCACCCGGAACCGGTCCACCGACCCACGTCACCCGAACGTAGGGCCGTCCGCCGTCAGGGTGAGGGCCGCTCCGCCGGGCAGCCGCAGGAGCGGCGGATGCGCAGGTGGGCGGAGAACCGGCGGTGGCGCTCCAGGGGCGGGCCGTCCTGGTCGTTGATCGCCAGGTCCACCGCCGCGCGGGCCATGCCCACCCGGTCGGAGCCGACCGTCGTCAGCGGCGGGTCGGTCAGTGCCGCTTCCTTCACGTCGTCGAAACCGGCCACCGCGAGTTCGCCGGGGACATCGATCCGCAGTTCCCGTGCCGCCCGCAGCACGCCGATCGCCTGGTCGTCGGTGGCGCACACCAGCGCGGGCGGCCGGTCGGGGCCCGCCAGCAGGCCGAGGGCCACCCGGTAGGCGTCGTACCGGTTGTACGGGGCCTGGAACAGCCGGCCCTCGGTGGACAGGCCCGCCTCGTCCATCGCCCGGCGCCAGCCGGTCACGTGGTCGGTCACCGGGTCGCCGGACTCGGGGGTGGACTCCACCCCGCCCAGGCACGCCACGTACGGGTGCCCGTGGTCCAGCAGGTGCCGGGTGAGGCGGCGGGCGCCGCCGATGTCGTCGAGGACCACCGCCACGTCGTCGATCGCGTCCGGCCGCCGGTGCAGCAGCACCACCCGCGCGTCCCACGCGTCGATCTCCGCCGCCGCGTGCTCGCTCGGCCCCTGGCTGATGAGGATGAGGCCCGAGACCCGCATGCCCAGGAACGCCCGCAGATAGTGGACTTCGCGCTCGTCCAGGTAGTCGGAGTTGCCGACGAGCACCATCTTGCCGCGCTCGGCCGCCGCTTGTTCCACGGCGTGCGCCATCTCGCCGAAGAACGGCTGCCGGGCGTCCGGCACGATCAGGCCTATGAGGTCGGTGCGCTGGGAGGCCATCGCCTGCGCCACCCGGTCCGGGCGGTATCCCAGTTCCTTGATCGCCGCGAGCACCCGCTCGCGCGTCCCGGCCGCGACGGGGCGCGGTCCGTTGTTGATGACATAGCTCACGACCGCGGTCGACGTACCCGCCAGTCGCGCCACATCGTCCCGCGTCACCTTGGCCACCACGGCAGTCTACGCGCGGCGCCGCCCCCGGAACACAGGTCCCGGGGGCGGAAGACGGGCCGGTGGGGCGCTCAGGCGCGCCGTGCCGCCTCCTTGATGAGCTGCTCGGCCTCGCGGGTCACGGCGCGGGCGTGCTCGTCGGCCGGCTTCTCCTTCTCCGGGACGACGAAGCGGTAACCGACGTTGCGCACCGTGCCGATGAGCGACTCGTGCTCGGGCCCGAGCTTGGCGCGCAGCCGCCGCACGTGGACGTCCACGGTGCGGGTGCCGCCGAAGTAGTCGTAGCCCCAGACCTCCTGGAGCAGCTGGGCGCGGGTGAAGACCCGGCCCGGGTGCTGCGCCAGGTACTTCAGCAGCTCGAACTCCTTGAAGGTGAGGTCGAGGACGCGCCCCTTGAGCTTGGCGCTGTAGGTGGCCTCGTCGACCGACAGGTCGCCGTTGCGGATCTCCATCGGGCTGTCGTCGTTGCTGAGCTGCTGGCGGCCGGTGGCCAGCCGCAGCCGCGCCTCGACCTCGGCCGGGCCCGCGGTGTCCAGGACGACGTCGTCCACGCCCCAGTCGGCGGTGACGGCGGCGAGGCCGCCCTCGGTGACGATCAGCACGAGCGGGCAGCCGGGGCCGGTGGAGCGCAGCAGCTGGCACAGGGAGCGGACCTGGGGGAGGTCCTTGCGGCCGTCCACGAGGATGACGTCGGCGGTGGGGGCGTCCACCAGGGCGGGGCCCTCGGCGGGTGCGACGCGTACGTTGTGCAGCAGCAGTTCGAGGGCGGGGAGCACGTGCGAGGACGGCTGGAGTGCGTTGGTCAGCAGCAGCAGGGAACTCATCGGTGGGCGGTTTCCTTCCTCGGTCCTGACGGCTGGCGGGGGCGACGGGACGATGCGAGCGGCTCTGCCCTGAATGCACAAAAGGACCCGGTACGGCGCCATCGCCCGGATCCTTTACTTGGCGAGCAGCATAACCGAAACAGTTCATCCCGTGCAGGGGCCGTCTTAAGGAGCGGGACGGACACCAGCCATCATGATGGCTGCGCGCACATCTCTTCGGGAGGCTTGATGGCGAGCGGGACCATCCGGTACTGGGCGGCGGCGAAGGCCGCGGCCGGTACGGCTGAGGAGGGGTACGAGGCCGCCACGCTGGGCGCCGCCCTCGCGGCGGCGCGGGAGCGGCACGCCGCCCGGCCGGAGTTCGCGCGGGTGCTGGCGCGCTGCTCCTTCCTGGTGAACGGGGAGCAGGTGGGGCGCCGCGCGCACGACGAGGTGGTGCTGGCGGAGGGCGCGGTCGTCGAGGTGCTGCCGCCGTTCGCGGGGGGCTGTGCGTGAGCGGCCCGGACGGCGCGCCGCAGCCACCCGTTGATCCGTACGAAAATAGGGCCGTGAGTGAGACCACTAACCCCGCCACCCGTCCCCCCGGCGACCCCCGCGCGGCGAGCGCGTCGCACCGGGCCGCCTCGCCGATCATCCCGCCCGGGATCCAGCCGGCCCTGCTGACGGCGGTGCTGGCGGCGCTGTTCGCCGTCACCGCGCCGCACGGGCAGTGGGCGCTGCTGGGGCCGGTGGTCGTGCTCCAGGCCGTCACGGCGGCCGGCTGGTTCCGGCTGAACGGGATGTGGCCGGCCCGGCAGGGCATCCTGCTGGCGTTCGCGGCGGGCCTGGCGGCCGACGTCGTGCTGCTGTCCACCTCCCGCGAGCACGGCGTCACCGCGATGGTGGGCACGCTCGGCGTCTGGTTCCTGCTGGTGGTGCTGCTCCAGCTGCGGCACCGGGGCGGCGGGGACGAGCGGCTGGACGCGCTGACCGCGACCGCCGCCTCCACGCTGCTGACGGTGGTGGCCGCCGGTCATCTGGCGGCGGTGGAGTTCTCCTCGACGGCGGTGG
>NZ_JBHWJL010000032.1:0-30339 GCF_042731495.1 Streptomyces sp. NPDC059853 | reverse complement strand
GCCGGCGGGGTGGGGGCGTGCGGCGGCGTGGGGGCGGCTGCGGGGCGCCCGCCCGGAGTCCGCGCTCCCCTCCCGGCGTCCGGCCCGTCCGCCCGCCCGCCCCGGCGCGCACGGGCCGGGGGGCCGCCCGCGTCCTCAGCCGGGCGGGTCGCCTGCCGCCGGGGCGGGCGGGCCCGGGTAGTCGGCCGGTGGCTTCAGCCGCTGCCCGGGGTAGCCGCCCATCTCGTACTTCAGCAGCTTCTTCGCCTTCTCGGGATCGGTCTCCCCCTCCCCGTAGGACGGACACAGGTGCGCGATCGGGCAGGCCCCGCAGGCGGGCTTGCGGCTGTGGCAGATCCGGCGGCCGTGGAAGATGACGCGGTGCGAGAGCATCGTCCAGTCCTTCTTCGGGAACAGCTCCCCCACCTCGGCCTCGATCTTGTCCGGGTCGGTCTGCTCCGTCCAATTCCAGCGCCGCACCAGCCGCTGGAAGTGCGTGTCCACCGTTATCCCCGGCTTGCCGAAGGCGTTGCCGAGCACCACGTGCGCGGTCTTGCGGCCCACCCCGGGCAGCGAGACCAGGTCCTCCAGACGGCCGGGCACCTCGCCGCCGAAACGGTCCCGCAGCGCCGTGGAGAGCCCTATCAGCGACTTCGTCTTGTTGCGGAAGAAACCGGTGGGACGGATCAGCTCCTCCACCCGCGCCGGGTCGGCGGCGGCCATGGCGGCCGGGGTGGGATACGCGGCGAACAAGCGGGGGGTGGTCTGGTTCACCCGCAGGTCGGTGGTCTGGGCGGACAGCACCGTGGCCACCAGCAGCTCGAACGGGTTCTCGAAGTCGAGCTCCGGATGCGCGTAGTAGTAGACCTCGCCCAGCTCGCGGTTGATCTTGCGGGCCCGGCGCACCAGGGCGGTACGGCTCTCCCCCGCGGCACCCGGACGGGCGCGCGCGGGCTTTCGTACCGGTTTCGCCGGCCCGCCCGCTCCGCGTTCGCCATCAGCGGAATTCCCGGTCGCGTTCACCCTCCCGGCCTCTCTTCCTGGTCTCTCCGGGCGGCCCAGCCCCGTACGTTCACAGGGCCGTTGGCCACCCGGCCAGCGTAAACGGCCCCGGCGACAATCGTGGGGCACTCACCTCATCCATCACCCGAATCAGCCCCTGGCGCTGTCCGGGCTTTCCCGGTAAGTCAAACTTGTGACTGATAGCACTGCTGTGGTGTCCGGCATGATGAGGGGTGCATGACCTTTCACGGCCTGGCCGACAAGGAGAGAGAACTCGTGGACGACGTTCTGCGGCGCGCCCCGCTCTTCGCGGCGCTCGATGACGAGCAGGCCGCTGAGCTGCGCGGCTCCATGACCGAGGTCACCCTGGCTCGCGGTGAGACCCTCTTCCACGAGGGCGATCCGGGCGACCGCTTGTACGTCGTCACCGAGGGCAAGGTCAAACTGCACCGCACCTCGCCCGACGGCCGGGAGAACATGCTCGCCGTCCTCGGCGCCGGCGAGCTGATCGGTGAGCTGTCCCTCTTCGACCCGGGCCCGCGCACCGCCACCGCCACCGCCCTGACCGAGGTCCGGCTGCTCGGCCTGGGCCACGGCGACCTCCAGCCCTGGCTGAACGCCCGGCCCGAGGTCGCGGCGGCCCTGCTGCGCGCGGTGGCCCGCAGGCTGCGCCGCACCAACGACAACATGTCCGACCTGGTCTTCTCCGACGTCCCCGGCCGGGTGGCCAAGGCACTGCTCGACCTGTCGCGCCGCTTCGGCGTCCAGTCGGACGAGGGCATCCACGTCGTGCACGACCTCACCCAGGAGGAGCTGGCCCAGCTGGTGGGCGCCTCCCGGGAGACCGTCAACAAGGCGCTGGCCGACTTCGCCGCCCGCGGCTGGCTGCGGCTGGAGGCCCGTGCGGTGATCCTGCTGGACATCGAGCGGCTGGCACGCCGCTCGCGCTGACCCGGCCCCGTTTCTTCCCGAGCACGCCGGTACGCCCGAGGGCGTACCGGCGTGCCGTCGTTTCCGCTCGCCGTGCCTACGGGGTGTCCTCACCGTCCGGGATCAGGCCGTGCTCGCGCAGGTGGTCGAGCTGCGCGCGGACCGACAGCTCGGCGGCCGGCCACACCGCGCGGTCCACGTCCGCGTAGACGTGCGCCACGATCTCGGGCGCGGTGCGGTACCCGTTCTCGACGGCGCTCTCCACCTCGGCGAGCCGCTTGGCGCGGTGCACCAGGTAGTAGTCGATGACCCCCAGGGCGTCGCGCAGCACCGGACCGTGGCCGGGGAGCACGGTGCGCACGCCCTCCTCCTCGGTGAGGCGGCGCAGGGTGCGCAGGGAGGTGAGGTACTCGCCGAGCCGGCCGTCGGGATGGGCGATGATCGTGGTGCCCCGGCCGAGCACCGTGTCCCCGGTGAGCAGCGCGTTGTCGGCGGGCAGCAGGAAGCACAGCGAGTCGGTGGTGTGGCCGGGGGTGCCGACCACCCGCAGTTCGAGGCCACCGGCGGTGACGACGTCACCGTCCGCGAGCCCTTCGTCGCCGAGCCGCAGCCGCGGATCGAGTGCGCGCACCGGGGCGCCGGTCAGCTCCGCGAACCGGGCGGCGCCGCCGCAGTGGTCCTGGTGCCCGTGGCTGAGCAGGGTGTACGCGACGCGGCGGCCGGCCCGTTCGACGGTGTCGGCGACGTGCCGCAGATGCGTCTCGTCGTCCGGGCCCGGGTCGAGGACCACGGCGAGGTCGGAGCCGGGCTCGGCGAGGACCCAGGTGTTGGTGCCGTCCAGGGTCATCGCCGAGGGATTGGGCGCCAGCACGCAGGTGGCCCGCTCGGTGGCGGGCCCGGCCGGGGAGCCGATCCGGGGCGCGCCGGGCAGCGCGGAGGCCTCACTCATCGTTCCACCGTCCTTTCGAATTCCTCATGCCCGGGCCAGCTGAGCACAATCCGCTCCCCGGTGGTCCGTACCCGGACGAGCACCGGGTCGAGGGGGCCCGGCTCGGCGCCGGTGGCCAGCTGCCGGAGGGTGGCGACGGTCGGCGGCATCATGATCATGTCGCCGCGCTCGTACCCGGCCAGGGCGTCGGCGGGCGCCATCCAGACGGTCCGGTCGGCCTCGGTGGAGGCGTTGCGGGTGCGCTGGCCCGGCGGCAGGGCGGCGCTGAAGAACCAGGTGTCGTACCGGCGCGGCTCGAACTCCGGGGTGACCCAGCGGGCGCGCGCGGTGAGCAGGTCGCTGCGCAGCAGCAGCGAGCGGCGGGCGAGCAGGGCGGCCAGGGACAGCTCGCGGGCGGCGAGCGCGGCCCGGTCGGCCTCCCAGTCGGCGCCGGTGGTGTCGGCGGCCACGGTCGCGGGGTCGGGGCCGGCGAGCAGGACGCCGGTCTCCTCGAAGGTCTCACGGACGGCCGCGCACACGATCGCCTGCGCGTCGGCGGGCGGCACCCCGAGCCGCCGCGCCCACCCCTCGCGGTCGGGGCCGGCCCAGGCCAGGGCGTCGTCGGCGGCGTCGCGCGGATCCACACCGCCCCCGGGGTACGCGTACGCGCCGGCCGCGAAGCCCATCGACAGCCGGCGGCGCAGCAGGAAGACCTGCGGTCCGCCGCCCGGCCCCGCACGCGTGAGCAGCACGGTAGCGGCCCGCCGGGGCACCACCGGGGTGATCTCGCCGCGCACGAACTCCCGTACCCGCCCCGCCCACTCGGCCGGGAACCACTGGCCGTTTCCCATGCGGGGATGCTATCCGGGCGCCGGGGAGAGAGGATGGACAAAGGGGACACGTACGAGGAGACGGTGAGCATGTCGAAGCACCGGGCACAACACGAACGGGAAGTACGCGGTCACGGAAAGCACGCGGTGACGCCGGAGCGGGTCCGCGAGGCGGAACACAAGGCGCGCGAGGTGGCGGCGAAGACGCACGGCAAGACCGAGAAGGCGACGGTGAAGCACCGCTCGCGGCTGGGCTGACGCACCCCGGAGGGCCCGGCAGCGGCCGGGCCCGTAGCCTGTCGGCTCATGGACGTACCCAGAGAAGTACGGATCGAAGAGGCCCTCACCCGCGCCCTCCCCCGGCTGAGCCTGCGGACCGGCGCCCATCTCCTGGCGATGCACGTCAGCGGCTTCGTGCTGCTGGGGCTGTTCCTCATCCCGACCCCATCGAGCGCGGCGCTGTACGGCACCGTGGAGCCGCCCGCGCTGCTCGTCCTCGCCATGCTCCTGACCGGCGCCCTCGCCCATGTCGTGGTCCAGCTGCCGGCCGCCCTGCTGGGCACCCTCGTCCACCGCTACCACGTCGCCCGCGCCTACGGCACAGCGCTGGCGACGGCCGCGGTGCTCTCCGGGATCGCCGTCGCGGCGCTCGGCGGTGGGTGGGTGGACTGGCTGGACGTGCTGCTCCGGCTGGCGCTCTCGCTGGCCTGCTACGTGGCTCTGGTGCGGATGAGGTGAACGCGCCGGACCGCGCCAGGGCCATGGCAGCGATCCCGGTGACGGCCGCGGGCGGCCATGCGGACGCCTCCGCCTCGCCCTGCGCGATCGCCGGATGGGAGAGGCTGACCACCGGCGCGTCCGAGCGGTTCACTCTGCCCGGCGGCACTTCTGCCTGATGGAGCGGGAGACGGAGTTCCTGGACCTGCTGCGGTCACTGGCCCGGCCACCCGCCGGTACAGCGGCACCGCGATGAACGCGCAGAACAGGCCGGGCGCTCACAGCGCGGCGGAGTCCGGCCCGTGCACCCAGCCCTTGGCGGCCAGATCGGCACCCATCACCAGGCCCGCCACGACCACACCGGCGGGCCTGCGGCGCCACAGCGGCACGGCCGCCTTCCACCGGGCGCGGCGGATCCCCCCTCAGACATCGAAGAACGCGTTCACGGCATCTCGGCGCATCCGGCGCGTCAGCTCCAACTGCGCCCGCAGCAGACTCTCGTGGCGATCCAGACGCCTCATTCCTTCGGCGATCTCCCGCTGCACCCCGCGATCGGGCAGGACGACAGGGAGCTCGCCCAGCACCGGGAGCGAGATGGTCTTCATGGTCAGACTGCCCGTGGAATGGGCGTCCAGCCATACACGGGCCTTCGCGCTGCGCAGGTACGCGGCGAAGTACTCGGCGTCCAACTCGGCGGGAGGCCGCAGCACAAAGCAGCCGGTCCCGCAGATCCAGCCGTGCTGTTCCGGACGCACCACACCGCATCGCCCCAGCTCGCCCCGGCGCGCGATCACCACATCGCCGCACTCGAGACGGAATCGGGCGAGGTGGTCGGCCTGTTCGGGGGAGATGCGTTTGATGTTCTCCTCATCGAAGCCGCCGCCTGCGAGATCCTTGGGCATGACCACGGGAACGCCGTCTCCCTCGACGTAGTGCTCGGCACGGATGAGGCTTCCCGACGGCCCAGCGAGGAGACGGCCCGGTTTCGATCCCTCCGCCACCTCACCGTCCACGATTTCCTGAAGCGACAAGCTAGGGATCTCCACCCCTCGGCGACTCACACGCGCACTGGTGGCGAGGCCGTCCAGCAGGTCGAGATGCGTATCGGACGTGGCCCTGTGCAGCCGCTCCAGCTCTTGGCACGCCTGCCCCAGGTCCTGTGCCGAGGAACTGAGCTCCTGCTCGACGGGAATGTAACGGCGGGGATCGAGACTTCCCCCCTTCTCAAGGATCTCCTCGCGCGCGACCGCGCGGGAGAATCCGGGCTCGTCGCCGTTCGTGTACGGGGATCGCAGCCACGCGTGGAACCGGCCACCGATACGTGCCGTCTCGTCCTCGGAGAGCACCCGCGGTTGCCGCGGCGCCTGTGTGCCGAGCCGGCCCGCGTCGATGAAGAGGACGGAGTTCTCCTGGCCCGGGGGCAGCTGGGAGGCCGCGTCCCGGGCGAGCACCCAGATATGCACGGGAACGGAGGTGTGGAAGAAGAGCTGTGCCGGCAGAGCGATGACGCCGAGGATCGCGCGGCCTTCCACCATCCGGGTGCGGATCGCCGCCTCGGGGCCGTCTGACCACGCCGCGCGTGCGGGCATGATCACCAGGGCCATTCCCTGTTCGCTCAGCCGACCCCACGCTCCCTGGAGCCAGGCGAAGTTGGCGTTGCTGCCGGGCGGCTGTCCGAACGGCCAGCTCACCGTGCTCATGCCCTTGAAAGGCTGGTTGAACGGCGGGTTACTCAGCACCCGGTCGGCGAGCCCGTGGCCCTGGCCCGAGGAGAGCGACACCGGGTCGGAGGTACCGACAACGGGCCGGTCCACTCCGTGAGCGGCCAGGTTCATCGTGGCCAGCCACACATTCCCCCGGTCCGTGGCGTACGCCTCGACCAGAGCCCCATCCACGCGGCCCGACCCCGCCACCGTCCCCACCGTGCCTGCCAGCAGAGAGCCGGACCCGCACGCGGGGTCCAGGATGCGATGCCCGGGTCGCGGGGCCGCGAGCGCCGTCACCAGCCGCGCCACCGCGCGCGGTGTGTGGTACTCCCCTGAGGCGAACGTGCTCTGCTGAACATGACGCTCCAAAAGTGCCGCACAGATCTCGGGCAATCCGGCTCGGGTCAGTCCCGGGTGTGTCGTCCAGACAGCGAGAAAAGCTGTCAGCCACCCCGCGTCACCGGGACCGCCGCCGGAGAGGAAGCCGAACTCCGCGTGGCGCAGGGAGGGTACGGGAAACCCGTCCCGTCGGCCGGCAGCCCTCATCATGGCGCGGAGATCGGCCAGCGGCGACAGGCCCTTCCCCGCATCCCGCACCGCGCGCTCCCATTGCTCGCGGAACTCCTCGTCACCTGCCTCGACGAAGTCCGCGAGCAGCAGAATGGCCAGCATCGACGACAGGTCGTCGACCGTGTTCCGGCCCCGTTGGTAGGGCGTGTACGCCCGCCAGAGCCGGTCGGCGATGTACGCCGGGGACTCCTTCGTCTCCACGCTCTCCCCTGTCATGGCTTCTCCGCGACCCCCTGATTCCCTCGCACTCACAGCCTGTTGAAGATGGCGAGCGCTATCGCGGCGGCCAGCATCAGCAGGCACAGCCGAAGCGTCGTGCCCGTGCTCTGCATCGCCGTCCCCAGTAGTTCGAAGAACGATGTCATTCCGCGTTTCCCTCTGTCCATGCCCGGGGATCGATCAGTGCGCAGTACATCTGCGCATGCTTCCCGTTGGCGCTCAGTATCCGCAATCCGCCTGATGACGCCGCTTGTTGGCGGCGATGTCAGGGAACTTAGCAGGGGAGGGCGTCAGTTGCAGCACAGGCTACCGGGGGGCACCACGCGCGCACTCCCTTGCGCACATCTACTGCGCACCCCTCGTCCTCTACAAGAGATCGCTGCTCACGGAGCCCTTTGGGCGGGCGACGGGAGAACGGATCAGCAACCGCTGGACGGGGCCCGGAAGTGACCCATATCACTCCCCGCTTGGGGGCCTTCACGACCGGAACGTGACGCGCGCGCTGGATCGGAAACAAGCCCTCCGCACCCTATGAACCACTCGGCACCCACGACACACGGAACACGCGCGGCACCTCCCCGGCCGGTCTCAGCACCCCCGCCACCGCCTGCTGCCACCACGGCCCCACTCCCGCCGCCCCACGACGCGGCAGGCGCGGCTCCGCGACGACGCACGCCCGGCCACACGCCTGCCGCCCTGGCCGAGTCCCGCCCTACCTGAAGATCGCCCGCTCTGATGCCATGGCTGAGGAGCGCGGATCGGAACAACACCGGCGGCTTGGGGGGCGCTGTGGGGACATCCACACGATGGAAGGGACCGGCCGGCAGCCGGTGGAGCAACGCCGGCAGACGGCTGGCACGCGTACCCGGGGGCCCTCCCACGCCGCATCAGCGACTGACCTCCATCGCGGACGACCACCTGCGCGCCCTGCACGAGACATTGCGCGCCGACCCTTCCGCCTTTGGTCTGTACGATGCGGCCTGCGCGGCCGGCGAACGGCTCGCCGGGGTCCTGGGTTCGCTGGCCGCCGAAGGCGAGGAGTCGACGGACTCCCTGCTCGCCCGGCTCATCCACGAGGTCGGAGGAGACGGCGGCACCCTCGCCGACGCCGCGGTGCGCAGAGGGCTGGCGACGGCGGTCCGGAACCTCCGGAACGAGCATCCGGAGCTGGAGCAGGACATGACCACGGGCGCCGCACGCGGCGGCCTCGCCTCCGACATGCTGTGCACCCTCTACCGGTTCTTCTTCGCCGGCCTCGTCGCCGAATTCCTCCGGTCCGTCGTCGCCGAACACCTCAAGCTCGCCGTGCCGTTGCTCGTCCTGGATGTGGAAAACACGATCGCCGACCGGGTGGCGGAGAAGGTGCTGGAAGTGGTGCCCAACCCGTGCGAGCACGCCGCAGAGACCACCGGCCCCCGGCCGGACCAGGAGCCCACCCTCCCCAGCATCGCCGCGTCGCTGGTCCCCGAAGCCGTCGCCCACGCTCTCGGCCTCACCACCACGAAAGAGGGAGCGCAGACATGACGGACCCCGGCTGCCACCTGTGGTGGCCCGATGCCCTCGGCTCACCACCCCACGACGCACCCTGGACACCGATCAGGACACCGGCCTTCCAGCGCAGGGAACACCACACGACCGGCCTGCACCGCCTGCCGGGCCGGGTCCCCGACTGGGCCGAGGACCTGTTCCGCGTCGCCAGGGCCACCTTCATCGCCGACAAGTACGCCCGCAGACACCACACTCCGGACCGGTGGACCCGCCGCATCACCCTCTCCGTCCCCGTGACGGAACACGGGAGGTGGCAGCGCCCCGACGTCCTCGGCCACCTCGCGACACTGCTCCAGACCCTCACCGGGGATTTCTGGACACTGGATCTCCGGCCGCTCAAGGGCGGGCACACCCAGGAGGCGATGATCGCCCCCGACGAGCAGCGCGCCTCGGAAGTGGCGCTGTTCTCCGGGGGTCTCGACTCCCTCAGCTGGGCCGCCACCCGGGCCCGCGCCGACGACAGCCGCCCTCTGCTGCTCGTGATGTTCCACGAGATCAACCTGAAGTCCCTCCAGCAAGGGGTGTACGCGGCCGCCACGCACCGCTCGACGCGGCCGGTGTCCCTGCTGTGGATGGACCAGCGACCGAACGGCGACGGCACCGGGCAGCGGCTGGAACCCTCCTCCCGCACCCGCGGACTGCTCTACGCGACCGGCGCCGTCCGCGCCGCCACCGCGCACGGAGTGCGCACCGTCCACATCCCCGAGAACGGGCAGGTCGCCCTCAACCCGCCCCTGACGGCGGCCCGTTCTGCCGCCCTCTCCACCCGGTCTGTGCACCCGGCGACACTCCACCGCCTCAACGCCGTACTGGACGCCGTCAGCGACCCCGGGACCGGCATACGTGTGGTCAACCCCTGGGCCCTCCGGACGAAGGGCGAGGTGTGCCGGCAGGCACTCGACGCGGGCCTCCACCCGTGCCACCTCGAAGCCACCCTCAGCTGCGGCAGACCACCCACCCGCCGCAAAGGCCGCCCACCTCTGGCCAACTGCGGCCTCTGCTTTCCCTGCCTGGTACGCCGCTCCGGCCTCCTCCACGCGAGCGGCACCGACGGCACACCGTACGAAAGGAGCCCCTGGTCGGACAGCCTGTCGTCCGACCGGCTCACCGACTGGCGCGCGCTGGAGCGCTGGCTGCGTACCTCGTACACCCCGGCCGACCTTCTCACCGACACCCCGCTGCCCCCGGGCACCGACCGGGAGCAGGCGTTCGACGTCATCACACGCGGGCGGGAGGAACTGGCCGGCCTCTGGAGTGCGGCAGCGAGGGAAGCATCACCACGTCAACACACCACGTGACAATGCGGCCAGTCAGGACACCCCTCAGTCGGCGCTGCCGAGCAGATCCTCGGCATGCGGCCAGATCCCCAGGGACAGGGAAGCGAGATACGCGCCCCGGGCACGAATGCGGTGCTCGTCCCAGGAGGCCGTCCAATCGCTGATGCCGGTGTGAGGCGGAGCGCTGAGCAGGGTTCCGTGCGTCAGGCGCAGCAGGCTGTGCTTGCCGAGCCACTGCCGCTTGTCCTCCCAGGCCATGTTGCCCAGGGTGGGGTTCAGACGGGCGGTCACCAGAGTCAGATTGCCCAGTACGTGGACCAGTTCGTCGCGGTCGGCTCCGTCGGACGGATCGCCCGCAAGGGGCGGCCAGTGGTCACGCCAGCTCTGTGGCATCACGTGCTCGATGGTCAGCTTCGCACCGATCTGCTCGCCCACGGGCACGGTGAGCTGTTCGGTGTGGTCGGTGCGCAGCTCGTCCTCCAGCGCTTCCAGGAGGATGCGTACGCTCCGGCGGACCAGGCGGGAGTAGATGGGGTCCTCTTCCAGAGCAGTACGGAACTCGTGGTCGCTCGGCCAATGGCGATGGTGGCCGTGCATCGCCGAGAGCGCCTTGATGATGGCCTCGTCCGCGTGGCCCGGTTGCCGGGCCACCGCCGCGACGAGGTCACGGAAGACGTTGTTGTAGTCCCGGGTGCTGAGGTTGAGCACGGCACGGCGAACGAGGTAACTGTCAATGGCGCGGATCGCCCGCCGTCGGCGCTCCCGCGGCAGTACGGAGTCGTCCAACCCGTAGAGGAAAAGCAGCAGGGGCATCGGAGTGGAGGTCTGGAGGACCTTCATCCGGTACAGGAACCGGCCTTCGACACCGTGCAGCGGATGGTCGTCGATGAGGTCATAGATTTCGGCGTAGCGCGTCAGCTCGGCAAAAACCTCTTCCGTGGGTACCGCCGACGTCAGCAGCCAGCGTTCGAACTCCTTGAACAGGGCGGAAGCGGTGAACTCGAGCTGCGTACGCATGGTGAGCCAGTACGTCAGGAACACGTCGAGGCGGCTTCGGGTGATACGGCCGGTGGTCTGCTCCGAGCGCCACTCGTCCTGGTCGAAGGCAGCCCAGTACGTCTTGTACAGCCGATCGACGTCCGCTCCGGCACGTTCCGCATTGCGGAAGAGCAGATTCTTGATCAGATCTGCTTGCTCCAGCGGCGTACCGCGACTGTTCAACGTCTCGAAGACCACCTGCGCATCGTCATGCTCTTCCAAGTCGATGATCACCAAACGCAGTTGCTCCCGCAACGCCTGCACCAGCGTCCCCAGCCGTTCCTGGGGCTCAGCGGCTTCCGCCAGCCAGGTGTCGATCTCCTGCTGGAAGTAGCTGACGGCTTCGGCGAGCCGTCCTTCGCCCCCTCGGCCGAGCATGACGGCGCGGAACTCGTCACGGTCGGCGTTGGTCGGCCAGACCTTGTAGAGGTGGTCCGGATTCTGACCGCGGTCGAACAGGTCCTCGTCGTTCTCCAGGAACTTGCTCAGCAGCCGGACAGAACGCTCGTGGTTGAGAGATGCCGCCGACAAGCGGGCGGCGAACAGGAGCAGCTGGAGCGTGGTGAGGCGCTGCTGGCCATCGATGACCTGCCGAGTCTCCAGGCTCGATGAGAGGTACGGCGCCTCGTCGAAGACCACCGCTCCGAGAAAGTGAGGTGCCACTGTCTCCCCGGTCAGAGCCGCCTGCTCAGCCCGCTCCACGGTGCGGCGGACGTCCTCCCACAGGGCCGACCAGTTGTCGTCCCGAGTCCACACATACGGTCGCTGGAACAGTGGCACCGTGTAACGCACGTCCCTGCCGAAGATCCTCCGCAGGTCGACCGTGTCCGCTCTCATGGGTCCCCTCCCTCACGTTGAAACTCTTACCGTAGCGATCTTCCTCGTCACTCATCGTCGTGATCCGAGAATTTCAGCAGAACGACTGATCGGTGGAATCGGTAGGTGTCATCGGGGTCGACGGGGCCCGGGGAGCGGTCCGGCTCCCGTTCCGGGGGGTCCTGCCCGAGCATCTGCGGCTCGTTCCCCGGCATTTCTACGCCCGGTCCGACAGGTCGTCCACCAGAAGGTCGAGGGCGACCTCCTCATGGATGTCGGCCGTACCGCGGACCGGCCGGGCCTGGTGGTCGCGAGCTCAGCATGTGCTCGGCGGGCCGTTCCCGCCCGCTCAGCATGTCGTGGAAGGGGAGGACGCCGGCTGGCAGAAATGGGCCAGTCCCGGCTGCCTGCGCTTCTCGGGCACCGTGATCTCGCCGTAGCGGACGCGTGCCTGCTCGGCGAGGAGTTAGAGCAGCGAGACGGCTCGGGGCAGGACCTCCACCGAAATCTCGAAGGCGCTGTGGTCCGTGGTAACAGCGGCGATCACGTCCTCAACATCGCTGATCACCCGGCTGCGCGCCAGCCGGATCCGGTTCCACTCGGGTCGTCCTCACCCGACGCCCTGAGCAGACCGAGGAAGAAGCTCCCCCTTCGCTCGGCCGCCGCACTTCAGGCGGTGCCCCTCGGGCGCACACTGCCGGCTCCGGGTAGAAGCGCCCCGCGTCAGTGATCTCCGCCTGCCCCTTCCCATCCTGCTTGGGCATGGTGATCAGACGCCGCTCCTTGAGCGCGCGGGCGGTGAGAGCGAACTCTGGGCTGTCCGACGTGACGGGGTCGGCTCCCTCGCCGATGCGAGTGAGGAGGGCGAGCTGCAGGTTGTTTAACGGAGACCATCGGTGCATGGCGATCGTCGTACCGCCTGTGATCGGCCTCGCACAACCGTAGGGATGCCCCCCTGTCCCAGCGTGAGCGGCAGGGCGCGGGCTGGACGGCAGGCGGCAGTTCGCTGGGAGTCGGCTCCCAAATGGCTCCCAGAACAGGGCCACAAAGCACATCAGGCCCGGTGCTGATCTCTCAGCACCGGGCCTGACCTGCTGTTTCATCTGTCGGGGTGGCGGGATTTGAACCCACGGCCTCTTCGTCCCGAACGAAGCGCGCTGCCAAGCTGCGCCACACCCCGGTGCAGCGAGGATTACTCTACCCGGCCCGGGGGCATACGCGAAATCTGGTTTCCCGGTCAGCTGTCCCGGGGGGTCAGCGTGAGCAGGGAGGCCTCCGGGGGGCAGGCGAAGCGGACCGGGGTGTAGCGGTTCGTGCCGCAGCCCGCCGAGACGTGGAGGTAGGCGCGTTCGCCCGCCGACTCGTGGGTGGAGAGGCCCTTGACCCGGTCCGGGTCGATGTCGCAGTTGGTGACCAGCGCGCCGTAGAAGGGGACGCACAGCTGGCCGCCGTGGGTGTGGCCGGCCAGGATCAGCGGGTAGCGGTCGGCCGTGAAGGCGTCCAGGACGCGCAGGTACGGGGCGTGCACCACCGCGAGGGAGAGGTCCGCGCCCGGTTCGGGGCCGCCCGCCACCTCGCCGTAGCGGTCGCGCTTGATGTGCGGGTCGTCCAGGCCGGTCAGGGCGATCTCGGCACCCGCGGTCTTGACGCGGCCGCGGGTGTTGGTGAGGTTGACCCAGCCCGCCTCGTCGAAGGCGTCGCGCAGTTCCCACCACGGGTTGCGCGGGACGCCGACGGCCGGGGCGTTGCCGTTGAGGCCGTGCCGGCCCTGGACGCGCTCCACCAGGTAGCGGCCGGGGTTGCGCAGCTTGGGGGCGTAGTAGTCGTTGGAGCCGAAGACGTAGGCGCCCGGGAACTCCATCAGCGGGCCGAGGGCGTCCAGGGTCTCCGGGACGCCCTCGGGGTCGGAGAGGTTGTCCCCGGTGTTGATCACCAGGTCGGGCCGGAGGGCGGCCAGGGACTGGAGCCAGCGCTGCTTCTTGCGCTGGCCGCTGACCATGTGGATGTCGGAGATCTGGAGGAGCCGCAGCGGGCGCATGCCCGGCGGGAGGACCGGGACGGTGACCCGGCGCAGGCGGAAGGACCGGACCTCGTAGCCGGCGGCGTAGGCGAGGGTGGCGGCCCCCAGGGCGGCGATGCCGAGCGGGACGGCGGAGCGAGCACGCATGCGTCCCATCGTAGGCAGGCCCTGCCTGACACAATGATCGCATGACCACGTTGAAGTCCCGGCTCACCGACGATCTGACCGCGGCGATCAAGGAGCGGGATGAGCTGCGCTCCAGCACGCTGCGGCTCGCGCTCACCGCCATCGCCTACGAGGAGACGGCCGGCAAGGAGGCCCGCGAGCTGTCCGACGACGAGGTGCAGAAGGTCGTCGCGCGGGAGGCGAAGAAGCGGCGCGAGGCGGCCGAGGCGTTCGACAAGGGCGGCCGGGCCGAGCAGGCGGAGCGGGAGCGGGCCGAGGGCGAGGTGCTGGCGCAGTATCTGCCGCAGCAGCTGGGGGACGAGGAGCTGGCGGCGATCGTCGCGGAGGCGGTGGCCGAGGCGAAGGCGGGGGGCGCCGAGGGGCCGAAGGCGATGGGCGCCGTGATGAAGATCGTGTCCCCGAAGGTCGCTGGCCGGGCCGAGGGTGGCCGGGTGGCGGCGCTGGTGAAGCGGACCCTGGCGGGCTGAGGCCCGAAGGGCAGCTCCCATTGCCGAGGCCCTGGCGGCGACGGCGTTCTTCTTCGGGATGTTTGTGGTGGGCACCGCGAAGTACTGGCTACGCCCAGTACTGATCCTGGCGCAGTCGCCTCCCTCGCAAGACTTGCACCACCACGCCCCGGAACAAGAAGTCGACCACCCCACGACCCCGCCCTACAGGTTAAGAATCAAGTTAGAGCCCTCCGTGACCACGGCGGTATTCGCCCACCGGCGACAGATCAGCCAGTGGCCTCACCGGCCCATTCCCGCACAAAACCGAATCCGTCAGCTCGGACAGAGCATCCGAACGGGCTGTCAGGCAAGGACAGACCTCGCCCCGGAAGCCTGGCAGTTCGGCCAGCAGCTCTCGCTGGGCATCGTGATGCAGCAGACTCATACTCACGGCCTTCGTGCTGAGCGTGTGTGTTCTTGGCCAGAACACATGCTCAGACGAAGGCCGCTTCCACGTACGGCGGCTACCGGACAGAGTAATCAAGTATGACGTAACGTTCGACGATAGAAGTTAAAAATCAAGCTAGCTGACGTATTTGCGACGCAATACGGCCATCCCCTGGGCAGCCGACGGCGGAGCTTATACGGTGGGGCACGCCCTGATTTGGTCTTGGATTCCCGAACGGGAAAGACTGCACTGTAACTCGCCACTGGATACTTCATTCGGGAGGGGACCGGGAAGTTGAAGGTAAGACCAATAATGAGATGCACTCTGATCGGCGTGCTTTCTTTTGCCGCCCTGGGCGCCCCACAGGCGAATTCTGAGGAGCCTCGAGACAGTGAGACTCAGGCTATTTACTACTTCGAGGACAATTGCGACCACATTAAACGGTGCTTTGCCATATTCTACAACAGCAGATCGAATCTGGGGGAATACCGAAGTCCGTGTTTCTTGACGGATATATCGATGTGGAGTCACGCAGAGGCGTCTGATGATGTGAGATGGGTATTTAATCGGACCGACAATTTTCACTACGGCGACCAGTTCAACCAATGGCCCGCCATTTGTCGGGCCAGTAGCCCTGGATCTGGTCGAAGCGTGAAAAATGACGCCGCGTCTGCGGCGAATTTGGAAACCAGTTACTGCCACACAATTTACTATAACTCAAACTGGGCAGGGCCGTCCCAGCGATTTGCCCCCGGCGGGATGGCGAACCTGAACGCTACCATGAAGAACAACAATGCCAGCAGCAGGAGGACATCGTGCTGAGAAAGGCTGGGTCACTGACTTTGGTTACCAGGGTACTCACCCTGCTGGTGGGGGTTGCCGTGGCGGATGGAATACCGTCCCATCATGCGAGCCACGAGGGATTGTCTCCCGCAGGGGAGCGAGAGAACGCGAAATGGCCCGACGAAACCCCGGCCAGTGGCCTCACCAGGGGCATGGCGCTTCCGCTTGATGCCTATCTCGTCTCTTTCCCGGAAATGGTGGCGGTCGGACAGGCGCGGAATATGGTGGCAAGTGAATGCGTGAGCAGATTTGGACTGAGCTGGTCTCCCGTCGTGGAGCCCGGCGAGTATCCACCGTTCAGTTACAATGCGACGAACATGGTCCGGAGATACGGGCTGGCCGATCTGGAGCACGCCTCGGAGAACGGATACCGGCTTCCCCCTGAGTATCTTGATGAATCTCCCGTCGAGTCGGTGGACCCGGATGTCGACGAAATCCTCAGTGGTGCCGATGACAGTGGTGCTGCGAGCAACTCCTTCAACGAGTTGGACATCCCCGAAGGCGGCTGTCTTCAAGAGGCCGTGAACGAGGTCGGTGAGCTGGACGACTACCTGGCCGAAGAGCTCAGCGCACAGAGCTATGTCGAGGCCGAGCAGATGCCGGCTGTTCAGGAGGCCACGCGGGATTGGTCCTCGTGCATGGCGGACCGTGGGTTCTCCGTGGCGACCGTCTCCGAGGCCGCAGACTTGGGTGCTTCCCTGAGAAGCGGGTCAAAGGCCACAGAGGAAGAAATCGCCCTCGCCGTCTCGGAGGTGGAATGCAAACAGAGCTCCGAATTGGTGGACGCGTGGTTCGCCGAAGAGTGGAGAATTCAGGAGTCCCTGATCGCTGAGCACGAGGAGGCCCTGCAGGGCGCCCGGAGCCGTACCGAGCAGACTCTGGACTGGGTGGTGCGGAGGGTGAAAAGCTCTTCCTGAGCATTTCCGTGAGGAGTGCCCCGAACGAGCTCCCGGATCAGCCCGGACCCTGAACCGCATGATCTGCGGCAGCCCGTGCGGCCCCTGGTAGATGAGCACGGCGGGTGTCTGCACGAGAAGGTTTCTTTGAAGACATAGCGGGATGGAAATCCAGGCCGGGCAAGTATCGCCGGAGAGTGAGAAAGCGTCCTGAACAAGGCCGGGAGATCTTCCTCACGATCTGTGCCATCAGATTGCACGTCGGTGCGATGGATGTGCTCAACATCTGCCTTGCCTTGATGCGACGGCCATCACCATGTGATGTCAACAACGGGCATCGGTTGTGGGCTTGGATGGAGTGCATCTCATGCGTCGAATCCTCATCGATTGTGACGTGTTTGCGCCAAGTCGCGAATATTCCATGTGCAGCTCGCGATGAAAGCTCTACATTGAGCCGAACCCGACGCCATGGTCGGGCTTCTCCTACAAGGGGGCTCATGCGTCACCGACATGTACGAGTGCGGCTTGCAGCAGCACTGTCAACACTGCTGTCATTCAGCCTGGCTGCCACCTTGCTGACGACACTCCCGGCCACGGCCCAGGACCGAGAGGCGGAAACTTCAGAATCCCCGCCGCATGGCTTCAGTGTCCCCGGGGACGTTCCCGTCCCTGACGAAATTCCCATAGCGGAGCGCGATCAGGCGTTGGGCCATGGATGGGAAACTTCTGCCGACCGTGCATGGGCAACTTCCGGCGATGCCGATGGATTGCACATTCTAGTCGCCGATCGCAGTGAAGGATACTCCTGGCACACCGTTGCGACACTATCAGAGCCGGGATTCATGGCTGATGCCTGGATCGGAAATGCCTGTGTGACAGGTAGTGGTGACTGGATGGTAGTGGCATACGCGCCGCGCGTCTTCATGAACGATGAAGTCCTCATGCAACGTGGCGCGTTCACTGCCATAGTGGACCTGAACAGTGGAGGAGTGACGAAATTAGCTGTTCAATCCTCTTTGGCCTACTTCAATCCAGGGTGCGGGACCGACGAGACCGCCGTACTGACACAGTCGCGTGGAACGGAAATGTCGGAGACCCGGCTGTTCCACCTGGACGCGCAGTCAGGCGTGCTGGGAGACGCGATCGATATTCCGGCCCAGGTGACCTCCGCAGTCCCCGTGCGTGGCGGGATCGTCGCCGCGGACGGGGCCCGGCTCGTTGCCATCAGCCCCGACGGTGAAAGAACCGAACTGGTCAGAACCACTCACGTCCCCTTTGACGTCAGGCCGGACCGCGATGGCGGGGTGGTATTCGTGGACCGCGAGGCGAACCGCGACACGGACCAGGTGCCCACGGCATCGATCACACGGCTGGAAGCCCGGTACATCGACCGCCCTCAGAGCGATCAGGCAAGAGTGACCTCGCTGGCCGAGGGGCCCATGACGAACCTTGGTCTGACGGGCGGCGGCGGCACCGTCTTCATCATGGGGAACCCCGATCGGGTGGACGAGGGACTGCCGGGCTCCGTGCGGTTCGTGCGGGACACCCCTTTGGGCTCGACGGTGACCACAGGCGGCGCGGCACTGGTCACGCAGGTGGAGTGGGCGGACGGTCAAGGCTCAGGAGTCGCCTTGGAATCGACCGAGGCCCGTCCGGTCGTGATCGGCGTGCTGGACGTCTCGACGCAGGAGGAGAGTCGTTTCGCGGTGCTTCCCTCGGCAGGCCCTGGGCAGCATGAAGGTGAGGGGAGAGAGATATCCCCCCTGCTGCCCTCGGTAGAGCAAAAAGCGCCGCCGGCTGCGGCGGAGAACGCGGTGGACGCATCGTCCGATCATTTGAGACACCAGATTGTGGAAGATGATCGGTACTGCGCCGTACCTCGCAACGATCCACGCAGTCAACCTGTTCAGCCGAAACCTCGGCAGGTGGAATGGGCGGTGAATCGAGCTGTTCTGGGCCAGCTGGACCAATACATCTCCCGGCCGGCCAACTGGAAGAATCATGGTATGCCCGCATACCAACCACAAACCCTCTTTCCTTCTCTGCCGCTTGATGGGGGAGGCTATGTCCCCCATCAAGTCCTTCTTGGCGTCGCGGCTCAAGAGTCGAATATGCGGCAGTCGTCCTGGCATGTGATGCCAGGAGTGAGTGGTAACCCCCTGATCGGCAACTTTTATGGTCGGGATGTCGCTCAAGACGGATCAAGTGACTGGGGTATCAACTGGGCAGACGCTGACTGCGGTTACGGAGTCATGCAGGTCACGGACCACATGCGTATGGCGGGGCGGGAACACGGCGGACTTCCGGCCTGGCCGTATGAAAAGCAGCGAGCTGTTGCTCTGGACTACACCGTCAACGTTGCGGCCGGCCTCCAGATCCTTCAGGACAAGTGGAACCAGACCCGCGGTGAAGGCCTGATTGTCAACAATGGAAGTTCCGCCAGGCCGGAGAACTGGTTCTTCGCTCTGTGGGCCTATAACAGTGGCTTCTACCCGCGTTCCGATGCGGGCTCAAATGGTGGGGCGTGGGGCGTCGGGTGGGCGAACAACCCGGCGAACCCGTACTGGAAGCCGAATCGTACCCCATTCATGGATGACGGGAACGGATATCCGAACTACAAGGACGCGGCCACGCCGCAGTACTGGCCATATCAAGAGAAGGTGCTGGGTTTCGCCGCCTACCCACCGGAGTTGCTTGAGGCCCCCAACACGCCGGTGTCCGCGTACCGCCAGGCGAACTGGAATCCCAGCAATGGGTTCAGCGCAGAAAGGAATCGCGCCAGGATCAAGCCTCCCGTCGATCTGTTCTGCGACCCCGGCGTGAACAAGTGCCACGCGGAGAACCTGCACGAGGGATCGAAGAACGATGAGAACGGCCCGTGTCAGAGTCGCGGGTCGGACGGCCGTATAGACCACAAATGCTGGTGGAACGGGCCTGCGGTCTGGAAAGAGGACTGTGCCGTGTCGTGCGGATACGACTTCCGTCGCTTTCCCGATGGTTGGGCCGAAGAACCTGATGGCACGGCATACCCACCCAATTGCGGTGTCGAGGGACTTCCCTCCAACGCACTGGTCATCGATGTTCAGCCCAACTCCGTGCCCTCCACGAGGCCAGGGTGTTCTCGTTCGTCTTGGGTCAATGCCGGATCCTTTACGATGGACTTTGGGGCGGGTGAGATATCCAACGGTGTGCGAACCTGGCCATCCAAGATTGACTTCCATCAGATTGGTGGAGGATTTGGCGGTCACTTTTTCCTCGGCCATACGAGAGAAGCGGGATCGGCCACGGGTGAGCGACTCAAGGCGACCGGGAGATGGGAGATGAATCGCCAACTTTCCGGTTGGGCCAGAGTCATGGTGCACATACCCGACCACGGTGCCCATACACAACAGGCGAAATATGTAATCTACAATGGAACGAAACTTCTCGGAACGCGTTACATTCCGACGCGTTATCGGGCGCACACGTGGGTGAACCTCGGGGTCTTTGATTTCAGCGGGGGCGGGTTTCCCAGAGTAGAACTCGCCAACGTCACGGATGACGGCACGGGCGCCGACAGTATCGCCTGGGATTCCGTTGCATTTGTGCCCATGACAAAAAAGCCCGATCATTTCATCGTCGCCATGGGTGATTCGTACTCCTCCGGAGAGGGGGCCGGCGACTATTCGGTAGTCAGCGACAACAATAGGGCGAGCCAGAACTCCTGGAATGGTTGCCGGCGGAGTGACAATGCCTGGGCAAGAAAGGCGACACTGCGAGGACAGTCGCAGAACATCGGAATTCTGGCAGATCGGAATGATCCAGATCTCGACTTCCAGTTCATCGCCTGCTCCGGAGCCCGTGCGTCACAAATGCAATCCGGTGACCCCCTGACGTGGGGATGGGACGGTCAGTTCCGGGAGAAATCGCAAGTCGATTCCGGCGTGCTGGACGAGAACACCACACTCGTTGCCCTGACCCTCGGCGGTAACGATGCGAACTTTTCCACCGTCGTTCAGGACTGCGTCACTCCCTTCAGTACGTGCACGGATTCGGAGCTGATGCGACAGTATATTCGCCAGGCGGTCCCGAACACAAAGGAAACGATCCGGCAGATCCATCGGAAAGCTCCCAACGCTCAGATCCGTGTGCTCGGCTACCCTCGGCTCTTCAGCGCCGAGAATGGGTGCATCTGGCTCAATTCGGAAAACAAAAACCGACTGAATGATGCCGCAGACTACATGACCGAGATCCAGGGCGACATGGTGGTGGATCTTCTCATGGACGAGGGCATCCCCGTCTCGTTCTTCTCTCCGGACACAAGATTCGAAGGGAACCGGGCCTGCGACAATCCTGAAGGGATCCATGAAGTGGTGCGGGCTCAGAAAGGTGAAGGCGACAACCAATGTTTCGACTCGAACACTTTCTGCATCAGCCGGGAAAGCTTTCACCCCAAGAACCTCGGCACAACCATCTATGGAAGGGTATTTGAGGAGACACTCTGATGCCTGCGGACAGAGGTCTGTCGAGCTTGGAGATCCTGCTCCGGATCGCCTTCGCCGGGATTCTTCTCCTGGCGATGGCGGCAGCGGGGCTGCTGATCCATCTTGACCGGGCCAACGACCGGAGTGAGAAGGAAGCCTTCGAAGCCGCGGCAGAACTGGCCCAGCGCTATGTCGCAGACGTTGTCGACCTGGCCGCTGCTGAAGGGTTTCCTCAGGACGCGGAAGAGCTCGATGCGGTGTCCGTGCCTGCGACGTTCATGCATCACTTCTCCCGTGATGGCGACCAGGCGGTGCTCGTGCTCATGGTTAGCGGCTCCTACGAAAGGGCCGTCAATCCGTTCGCGGGAAGCGTGACGCGGTGCTTCCGGACGGTCTTCTCCGGGCTGGACGGCACGAGCGGAGACCGGGAGATGCGGGTGGACACTCAGTCCCACCCCATGGGCCCCTGCCCGGAGTCCTGGCTGATTCCGCCTGATCAGTAAGCGCTGTGCACCGATGCCCCTCCGTGGCTGTCCTGTGCGAGGACAGCCACGGGGCGGCCGGGCGGCCTGGGAGCCGCTCATCGGTAGTTGACGAACTGGACCGCGAAGTCGAAGTCCTTACTCCTTCACGCCGCTGCACCTCCTGGAGGGCGTCCCGGCTCTTGGAGGAGACCCGCAGCTCCTCACCCTGCACCTGCGCCTTGACCCCCTTGGGGCCCTCGTCGCGGATCAGCTTGGCGGCCTGGTTGAGGGCGTTGTCGACCTCCTGCCGGTCGACCTTCGAAACAATGTCGAAACTGGAGTCGGCCATGGTCTCACTGGCCCCCGAGGGCTAGGTGTGTTGTCCCGGGACGTTGGTGACACGCGTGTTGGGGTACTTGAACAGGTGAGGGCCTTCTGGGTTCGGTGGGGATTGCGAGATCTACCGCCGACTGCCAAGAGGCCCTTATGTCCCACCGTAATGCCCCGCTGACACCGACAGGACGGCTGCGGCTGGCCCGGTGTGTCGTCGAAGACGGCTGGCCACTACGGCGGACCGCCGAACGTTTCCAGGTCAGCCACACGACCGCCTCCCGCTGGGCCGGCCGCTACCGGCACCGGGGCGAGGCCGGGATGCGCGACCGCTCCGACCGCCCGCACCGCCAGCCCGGGTTGTAGTAGGACAGGGACGAGTTGACCGGCAGGTGGCGTATCCGGCCGCTGTCGACGTCCACCACAGCGGAGAAGGCACCGCGCGACATCAGCACGGAACATTGGTGGAGGTCCGGGGGCGTACACGACCACCGCCCAGTCACCCGAACCGGTCACACAGGTCGAGCCGATCCAGGCGTCGGTGTCGAACCCCGCTGGACGAGTGTCGCGCCGGTCCGCCACCGGCAGATGAAATCCCGCCGCGTTGCCGGCGGTGGTCCACAACCGGTCATCCGACTCCTCCCACTCCTCTCCCAGCAGTTCGGCGAGCGCGTCCGGAGCCACGGCGGCCGGGCCAAGGCCCGACCCTGGCGCCGGCTCCTCGGCCGGGACCGCGGTCTGAAGGGAATCCCAGACCTCACCAGCCGAGGTGGGCGCGTCGTTCGTGTGCGAGACGGGATCCTGTAACAGGCCGACGAACAGAAATGCCGTGAGGTCTCCTGCCTCCCATACATGAATCCTGGGACATCTTTTTCTCGGACAGTCCATCCGAAGACTCTTTCAGCACATGCGTCCGGGCCCCTTCGGTTGTACCGAAAGGGCCCGGACACCACGTCATCGGATAGCTTCAGCTGCCGTCAGAACGGAGACGTTGCGCTCGCGCTCGCGCTCCAGTTCCGGATGATTCTCCTCGATCAGCCGCTCCTGGATTTCGGATTCCACCGAGAACCAGACCGACACCAGACCCGTCCTCTCCTTGCAGCCGATGTCCGTCACCGCGACCTCCTGCGGAGTGGAGCCGGTGACGACTTCGGGAGCCCGGTAGGGATGATCGACGTCATAGCCCTGCTCCCCCATGCACACCGACCAGTCGTCTAGCGCGGTGATGACATCGGGGTGTTCCGCCGCAGCCAGTATGGCCTGACCTGCCAGTTCATTGGCGAGAGTCTCGTCGAGTTCGCCGACCACACGGGCCGACTCCCCGACGCATCCGCCGTCCGGAACTTCAATCCCGTCGATGTCCCGCACGGCCGCGTTTTCGGCGTCGATGCCGTACATCACGGTGAATTCAACATCGCTGCGGGGCGCCGCCGCTGGTTCGCCATCGGGAACGGGAAGGTCGTATCCGTGGCTGCGGGCCGCCTCCAGATCCGTGATCCCGTACCGGCGCGGTGTGTTCATGGAGTTGTAGGGGAGCCCGGAATGAACGAAAAGCTCCGGGGTGACCCATGCCAGGCCGCGCTCCGCCAGACAGGACCGTTCGATCTCCCGCCTGGCCGCGCTCTCCGCGACGACATCCTGATAACTGAGGAGATAGTCCTCCAGAGGCAACCGCAAACCCTCGGCGAGCCCCGAAGCGGCCACGGCGGCGGGCCGGCCCTCGTGCAGCAACCGCAGCGCTGGCCCCGCCGCACCGCCGGGATCCGCCGCACCGGAGCCGCGGTCGTTCGCCGCCACACCCACCGCGGTACCCGTCGCCAGGACCAGCGCCAGACCCAGAACGAGGGGAAGACGGCGGGTGGATCCAGCCGCTGGCTGGGACAGCGTACGGCCCGATTCGTCGATGGTCACCCGCATCCCCCTTGCGCATAGGTAGAATTGTTCTTTCTCAGCACACCGGAGTTAAGTGCACCGACCGCGCCGATACCCAGCATCTGGGAATGTCCCTGCCCGGAGGTTCCCGCATAAATCTGATGTGCTTTGCAATCCACGTTGCGATAGGAGGCAACGGCGGCGGAAAGCGCATAGCCGTTACCCTCGACATGACCGCAGCCGTATCCATTGAGGTCGGCCCGGAACACATAGCGAACAATTTCCGTGCCCTGAATCACCCCCCAGTGGTTGGGGATACTGCTCCTGTTGGTGACGTGACAGGAGCCGGTGGCGGTCCTGGTGGTGGAGTTGTACGGGCCATAGTGCAGACGCAGGCAGTAGCGATTGTTTGCGCTTCCGCAGGTGTCGCCGACATAGCTCGTGGCCTGCGGAACGACAACATCGTCTGTCTTCTCCTCCGCATTCGAGGCCGACCCGGTGGAAAAGGCCATCGCCAGCGCGGCGACCACCGCGGCACACCGCGTTTTCCGTCTTGTGCTTGCCAAGCTTCCTCCCTCGGTCATCTTCAGCCAGGGAGGCTACTCACCGCACGGCATCCCGACCAGATGCGGGCACCAATACGTCGCTATGGCGACATCCCCCGGGAATCTACACCGGGCCCCCAGAACCTCGACACAACCCAATGACGCAATTGCGCCATCTCGCCGGTTCACTTAATGCCGTTTGTCATAATTTTTGGCGGTTGCCTGTCCTTAAAGAAGGAGTTATCTTGCAGATCTCCGTGCACCGTTCAGCCCTTGGGGGGGGTCATGCCCGGAACAGATATCGACGATATTGATCTGCGTATTCTTGTACTCCTCTATGAGGGATACGCGGACGCAGCGGTTGCACGCAAAGTAGGCCTCGCCCACCGCTCGGTACAACGTCGGGTCAAAAAGCTGATGACGAGACTTAATGCCCAGGGAAGGCTCGCGCTCGGTGTCGAGGCGGAACGTCTAGGCCTCCTGAGATCCCCCTGACGGAAAACAGCGAAGGGGCGGACCGGAGGATCCCGGTCTGCCCCTTCGTCGTGCGGCGTCACTCAGCGGTCGCGGCCCCAGCCGTTGCCCGGGCGGTTGTCGCCCCAGTCGAAGTCGCCCCAGTCACCGAGGTCGATGTCGGGGGTGTCGTCGTCGCGGTCGTCGTCCCGGTCGCGATCGCGGTCCCGGTCGTCGTCCTTCTTGTCGTCCTTCTTGTCGTCCTTCTTGTCGTCCTTCTTGTCGTCGTTCCCGCGCGGCACGTCCACCTCGTGGAACGTCGAGGCGGGGACGCCCGCCAGCGCACCGGTCATCGCCTGCCGCCAGATCGGCCCGGCGACGCTGCCGCCGCCGGCCTTCTCCCAGAACTTGCCGGCAATCGTGATGTTCTCCATCGGCGGCAGCGTCGCGTCACCGCCGACCCGGACCGCGGTGGCCAGCTCGGGGGTGTAGCCGACGAACCACACGTTCTGCCGGTTCTCCGTGGTACCGGTCTTGCCGGCGTTCTCCCGGTCCGTCAGTCCGGCGGTCTGGCCGGTGCCGTCCTCGACCACCCCGCGCAGCATCATGTTGACGGTGTCGGCGGTTTGTTCCGACATCACCTGGGTGCAGTCGGCGTCCGGGACATCCAACTCCTGACCGTTGCTGTCGGTCACCGACAGGATGGCCACCGGCTTGCAGTACGTCCCCCGGTTGGCGAAGGTCGCGTACGCGTTGGCCATCATCAGAGGCGTCGTCTCGGTGGTGCCGAGGGTGACCGAGGGGTGGGCGGGCAGCGAGGAGTCATTGCCCTGGGTCACGCCCATCGCACCGGCCAGGGTGATCGTCTCGCACAGCCCGGCCTCCCGCTCCAGATCAACGAAGTAGGTGTTGACGGACTGGGCCAGGGCCTCAGACATGTCCCAGGTGCCCTTCATGTCCTCCCGCTCGTTCTGCACCGACCACTCCGCGTCCGACGCGGACCCCAGCGACACGTTCTCGCAATTGCGGAAGTCGCTCATCGCGAACGTCTCCTTGCGATCGGAGGTGTACGTGTGTGCTGGGGAGATGCCCTTCTCCAGTGCCGCCGCCGCCGTGATCGGCTTGAACGTCGATCCGGGCTGGAAACCGGACGTGCTGCCGCCCATCGCGTTGGAGACGTTGAGGTTGAGCGTGGTCTCGTGCGCCGTGACGTCCAGGCCGTAGGGCCGGGACTGCGCCATGGAGAGGATGTGGCCGGTGCCTGGCTGGACCTGGACGACGGCCGCGGTCACCTCGTCGTCCGCGTACGCGCCGTCCTTGGCCGCCTGGGCCGCCGCCGCCTGGGCGGTGGGGTCCAGGGTGGTGCGCACCCGCAGGCCGCCGAGGCGCCACAGTTCGCTGCGCTCCTCCTCGGTCTCGCCGAAGGCGGGGTTGTTCAGGATCTCCTTGCGCACGTAGTCGCAGAAGAAGCCGGCGTCGTGGACGGCGGTGATGCAGCCGTTCTGCGGGCGGCTGATGTCGAGGCCGAGGTCCAGGGCCTTGGCCTCGTCGGCCTCGGCGCGGGTGATGTCCTCGGATTCGACCATCTTCTCCAGGACGACGTTGCGCCGGTTGACCGCCTTGTCGGGCGAGTTCACGGGGTCGTACGCGCTGGGGGACTGGACGAGCCCGGCGAGCAGCGCGGCCTCGTGCAGTTCCAGGTCGGCGGCGGACTTGGAGAAGTACCGCTGGGAGGCGGCCTCGACGCCGTACGCCTGCTGTCCGAAGTAGGTGATATTGAGGTAGTTGGTAAGGATTTCGTCCTTGGTGAGTTCCTGTTCCAGCTGGATGGCGAACTTCATCTCGCGGATCTTGCGGCCCATGCCCTCGGCGCCGCTCTGGGCGGTGGCCTCGGCCACCGCCTCCGCGTCGTCGCCCGCCTGCTCGACGAAGACGTTCTTGACGTACTGCTGCGTGAGGGTCGAGGCGCCCTCCTGGACGCCGCCGGAGGTCACGTTGCGGTTCAGGGCCCGCAGGATGCCCTTCATGTCGATCGCGCCGTGCTCGTAGAAGCGCGCGTCCTCGACCGCCACCAGCGCCTGGCGGACGTACGGACCCATCTCGTCCGCCTCGATCACCGTGCGGTAACGGGAGTACACCTCCGCGATCTTGTTGCCCTCGACGTCGAGGATGAGCGTGCTCTGGCTCAGCGGTGGCCGCGTCAGCTCGCTCGGGATCTCGTCGAAGGTCTGCACCATCCCCTTGGCCGCCAGCCCCAGGGTGCCGACGGCCGGCAGTGCCAGCCCCGCCAGCACGGCCCCGGACAGCACGCTGACCCCGAGGAACTTGGCCGCCTGCTGTGTCGTGCTCAGTCCGCCTCCCGGGCGCTTCCTACCCATGGAGCAAGCGTAAGCGGTCGAACGCCGGACAGATGGCCGGGCGTTCGTTAGGCTGCTGTGCACCGGGCCGGGGGGAACCGTCAAGCGATCTTCACTCGTGTGAGTGAGACGCGCATATCGCTCTTGTCATATGCCCGCAGATTTTGCTATTTGCGCATCCCTCCAAAATGCCGATCTTGTTCGGCATTCACTCACGTGGGTGATGAGGGAACTCCCCTAGTCCGAACGGGCCATTCAAGATGGGGCCCTCTGGGGGTGTTGCGCTCCCGCCGCCTTCCGTAACGTCCTCAACCGGCGAGGGTGAATATGCCACTCGCCGCCGTGGGGGAGCCTCGATTCGGGAGAGGACGGCACCGGTCATGAGCTGGGTAACCGACTGGAGCGCGCAGGCCGCCTGCCGCACCACAGATCCGGACGAACTGTTCGTGCAGGGCGCGGCGCAGAACCGCGCGAAAGCGGTGTGCACCGGCTGCCCGGTACGCACCGAATGCCTCGCGGACGCACTCGACAACCGCGTGGAATTCGGCGTCTGGGGCGGCATGACCGAAAGGGAACGACGCGCGCTGCTGCGTCGCCGTCCCACGGTCACGTCCTGGCGCAGGCTGCTGGAAACAGCCCGCTGTGAGTACGAGAACGCGTACGAGAACGCCTACGACAGTGACGGGGGTTACGCGGCAGCCGGTTAGGGCCGCCGGTGTGGCTTCCGATGGGCAGTCTGCCCGGTGCGATGATCGACAATCCTCTCCGGACCACACAGCGGGGACTTTTTTCCGGACCCCGGCCCGGCGGCCCGCCCCCCGGGCGCACGCCGGGCCGCCCCCCGCCCGGTCGTTAGAGTGGGCGCCATGACGACCGTGACCAAGTGGGAATACGCGACCGCGCCGTTGCTGGTGCACGCGACCAAGCAGATCCTCGACACCTGGGGCGAGGACGGCTGGGAGCTGGTGCAGGTGCTCCAGAACCCCGCCAACCCCGAGCAGCTGGTGGCGTACTTCAAGCGCGAGAAGACCCAGTGAGCGCCGGGCGCGTGGCGGCCCGGCTCGCCGAGCTGGGGATCACCCTGCCGCCGGTGCCCGCCCCGGCCGGGGTGTACGTACCGGCACTGCGCTCGGGCCGTTACATCCACACCTCGGGCCAGGTGCCGCTGGTGGACGGCGCGCTGCCGCGCACCGGCAAGGTGGGCGCCGAGGTCAGCCCCGAGGACGCCAAGGAGCTGGCCCGGATCTGCGCGCTCAACGCGCTGGCCGCCGTCGAGTCGGTGGCCGGCAGCCTGGACCGCGTGGTCCGGGTGGTGAAGGTCGTCGGCTTCGTCGCCTCCGACCCGTCCTTCACCGGCCAGCCCGGCGTCATCAACGGCGCCAGCGAGCTGCTCGGCGAGGTCCTGGGCGAGGCCGGCCGGCACGCGCGCAGCGCGGTCGGGGTCGCCGTCCTGCCGCTGGACGCCCCGGTCGAGGTCGAGATCCAGGTCGAGATCGAGGGCGGCGATGACTGAGCGGCCGGAGCACCCGCACGCGCAGGACGGCCCGGACGGCCACGGCGAGGACGTCACCCTCCCCGACTGGGAACGGCGGTTCCGCGCCCCGCGCGTCAGCCTCCCCCAGTGGGCGCTGGACGCCCCCCACCGGTCGCTGTTCATCTCCAACGCCACCGGCACCTTCGAGCTGTACACCTGGGACCGCGCCACCGGGGAGCGGCGGCAGGCCACCGACCGCCCCAACGGCACCGTCCACGGCACGCTCAGCCCGGACGGCGAGCACGTGTGGTGGTTCGCCGACAGCGACGGCGACGAGTTCGGCGTCTGGCGCCGCCAGCCGTTCGCCGGCGGCCCGCACGAGGAGGCCGTACCGGGCCTGGAGCCCGCGTACTCGGCCGGTCTCGCGCTCGGCCGGGACGGCACCGTCGTGGTGGGCCGGATGACCGAGGAGGTCGGCACCACGATCCACGTGGCGCGCCCCGGCGACTCCGGCCCGGTGGAGATCTACCGGCACCGCGAGTCGGCGGGCGTCGGCGACCTCTCGCACGACGGCACCCTGCTGGCCATCGAGCACACCGAGCACGGCGACGCGATGCACTCGGCGATCCGCGTGGTCCGCCTCGACGGCACCCCGGTCGCCGAGCTGGACGACACCGAGGCCGGCACCAAGGACCTCGGTCTGTCCGTGCTCGGCTTCGCGCCGGTGGACGGCGACAGCCGGCTGCTGGTCGGCCACCAGCGGCACGGCCGCTGGGAGCTGCTGATCTGGGACCCGCTCACCGGCGAGCAGCGCGAGCTGGCCTGCGAGCTGCCGGGCGAGGTCGGCGCCGAGTGGTACGCGGACGGCTCGGGCGTGCTCATCGAGCACGACTACCGGGCCCGCAGCGAGCTGTGGCGCGCGGACGTCGACGGGCACACCCTCGGCGAGCTGGTCCGGGTGCCCACCCCGGCCGGCTCGGTGGCGGGCGCCACCGCGCGCCCGGACGGGTCGGTGGAGTTCCTGTGGTCCTCGGCCGCGGAGCCGCCGCGCGTGCAGTCCAGCACGGGCGCCACCGTCCTGGACCCGCCCGGTGACCCGGCGCCCCCGTCGCTGCCGGTGCAGGACGTGTGGGTGGACGGACCGGGCGGCGCCGTGCACGCGCTGGTGCAGCGCCCGGCGGAGGGCGAGGGCCCGTTCCCGACGGTCTTCGACATCCACGGCGGCCCGACCCACCACGACAGCGACGCGTTCGCCGCGGCCCCGGCCGCCTGGCTCGACCACGGCTTCGCGGTCGTCCGGGTCAACTACCGGGGATCGACGGGGTACGGCCGGGAGTGGACGGACGCCCTGCGGCACCGCATCGGCCTGATCGAGCTGGAGGACATCGCCGCCGTCCGCGAGTGGTGTGTGGAGACCGGCCTGGCCGACCCGGAGCGGCTGGTGCTCACCGGCGGCTCGTGGGGCGGCTACCTCACCCTGCTGGGCCTCGGGGTCCAGCCCGGGCTGTGGACGGTCGGGGTCGCGGCGGTCCCGGTGGCCGACTACGTCACCGCCTACCACGACGAGATGGAGGCGCTGAAGGCGATGGACCGCACGCTCCTGGGCGGCACGCCCGAGGAGCAGCCCGAGCGGTGGCGAGACTCGTCGCCGATCACGTACGTGGACCGGGTGACGGCGCCGGTGTACATCTCGGCGGGCGTCAACGACCCGCGCTGCCCGATCCGGCAGATCGAGAACTACGTCGACCGGCTGAAGGAGCGCGGCGCCCCCCACGAGGTGTACCGGTACGACGCCGGGCACGGCTCGCTGGTGGTGGAGGAGCGGATCAAACAGACGCGGATGGAGATCGAGTTCGCCCTGCGTCATCTTCCGTAGCCGGGGCCCCGCCCGCGGCCGGTACGGCGGCGGGCGTCCCGGGCTCGTCGAGGCGCCACCGCGGCGAGCCCGGGGGGCCCAACTCGCGGGGGGAGATTCCGGCACACAATGCTAGGCCGGATGG
>NZ_JBHWJL010000031.1:25560-30669 GCF_042731495.1 Streptomyces sp. NPDC059853 | reverse complement strand
CCGGGCAGGTGCTGGTGCCGCGCCCGACGACCGGGAAGATCGGCGGGAAGCCGCTGACCGGGCGGGAGCTGCTGGCGTGGACGGGTGAGTTCCTGACCACGATCCCGGGGTCCTGAGGCCGGTCGTGAGTCCTGGGACCCGGCCGGGGCCCGCCGTTCGGGGGAGCGGCGGGCCCCGGCCCGTACGGTCCCGGGCCCGGTCCGTACGCCCCCTGTCCGTACGGCCGTGGCCCGGTGGCCGGGGTGGGAGGAGGGGTGCCGTGAGCGGTACGGCACCCCGGCCGGGGCGCGGGGCGGGGCGGGTACCGCCTCAGATGTCGAACTTCCATACGGCCGCCTCGGTCATGAGGTCGCCGATCTCGACGGTGAAGGACGTGCTGCCCGGCGGGATCTCGAAGGCGTACTCGGCGGTGACGGTGACGCCCGGGTCCACGTTCTCCTGGAAGCCCATGCCGACGTCGCCGTCGTAGACGCGGGCGGCCTCGATGCCGTTCTCGTCGTAGCCGGTGGGCAGGATCAGCACGGTGCTGATCCGCTCGTCGCCGTTGTTGGTGAGCGCGAAGTCCACCTTGTAGGTGTCGTAGTCCTCGTTCTCCACCAGCGCCCACTCGCCCGGGGTGTACGGGGAGACGGCCTCGACGCTGATCTCCAGACCGCTGTCCTCCCAGACGGCGATGTCGTCCAGCGTGAAGTAGTCGGAGCCGGAGCCCGCGCCGTCGCCGGTGTCCTGGTCCCCGGCCGTGTCGTCACCGTCGTCCGCCGTGTCCGCGCTGTCGTCGGCGGAGCCGCCGTTGTCCTCGGTGCCCGCGCTCTTGTCGCTCTTCGCCGGTTCCTCGTCGCCGCACGCGGTGAGCGTGCCGAGGGCGACGGTGACGGCGGCGAGGCCGGCGAGGGCCTGGAGCCGCCGGCGGCGGACGGGCGTACGGAGCTGCCGTGGTGCGGCCTGGTCCTCGGCGTGAGCGGTGGCGGTCATACGGGATCCCCTCCCAGGGTGTTGTCGCGGCCCTCTGTGAACCGATGGCGTAATCACAACACAGCCTGTGAACCGCGTCAACACGGGAACGATGGGTCCGGTATTGGCGTTCTGTGTATCGAGCGGGCAGCCTGGGGTAGGTAAGGTCCGTTGCACGAACAGGGGAGAGGGATGGGAGTGAGACAGGTGCCGGGCCACACCACCGACGTCACCGAGGTCACCGCGGCCGGGATCGCCCGGCTCGCCGGCGTCGGCCGGGCCGCCGTCAGCAACTGGCGGCGCCGCTACGCGCACTTCCCCCGCCCCGTCGGCGGCACCGACACCAGCCCCACCTTCTCCCTCCCCGAGGTCGAACAGTGGCTGCGCGACCAGGGCAAACTCGCCGAGGTGCCGCCGCGCGAACGGCTGTGGCAGCTGATCGAGGCCGACCCGAGAGGCCCCAGCGCCGCCCTCACCGCCCTCGGCGAGCAGTACCTCGCCCACGGCGACCGGCTCCCCCCCGACACCGAGGGCCACGACGGCCCCCTCGCCCGCACCGCCGCCGCCCTCGCCGCCGAGACCGGCCCGGCCGACGCGTTCGCCTTCGCCCTCACCCGCTACACCGACGGCGCCGCCGCCCGCCTCACCCCCACCCCGCCCGAGACCGCCGACCTCATGGCCGCCCTCGCCGGCCCGGCCGGCACCGTCCTCGACCCCGCCTGCGGCGCCGGCGGCCTGCTCGCCGCCGCCCAGCGACAGAGCGGACCGCCCCCCACCGAGCTGTACGGCCAGGACACCGACCCCGTCCTCGCCCGGCTCGGCGCGCTGCGGCTGGCCCTGCACGGCACCGCCACCGTCCAGGTCCGCGACGGCGACAGCCTCCTGGCCGACGCCTTCCCCCACCTCGCCGCCGACGCCGTGCTCTGCCACCCCCCGTTCAACGAACGCCACTGGGGCCACGCCGAACTCACCTACGACACCCGCTGGGAGTACGGGCTGCCCGCCCGCGCCGAATCCGAACTCGCCTGGGTCCAGCACGCCCTCGCCCGGCTGCGCCCCGGCGGCACCGCCGTCGTCCTGATGCCGCCCGCCGCCGCCTCCCGCCGCACCGGCCGCCGGGTCCGCGCGGCCCTGCTGCGCCGCGCCGCCCTGCGCGCCGTCATCGCCCTGCCGGCCGGCGCCGCCCCGCCGCACAGCCTCCCGCTCCATCTGTGGGTGCTGCGCAAGCCGGACGGCACCACCGCCCACGACCCCCGGCTGCTCGTCGTGGACAGCGCCACCGCGCTCCGCCCCGCGAGCGGCACCGGCCGCGCCGGACTGGACTGGGCGGCCCTGCACCGCACGGTCCTCGACGCCTGGCGCGCCTTCCGGCGCGACGGCGACATCACGGCCGTCCCCGGCGTCCGCCGCGCCCTGCCCGTCATCGACCTCCTCGACGACGAGGTCGACCTGGCCCCCGCCCGCCACCTCCCGCCGCCCGCCGAGGCCGACGGCGCCGCCGCGCTCGCCGCCGTCCGCACCGAGCTGCGCGGCACCCTGCACCGCACCGCCCAGCTCGCCGCCGCCGTCCACCCGGACAGCGAGGAAGCGGCGCCCGGCGCCCACTGGTCCACCGTCACCATCGGCGAACTCGCCCGCACCGGCGCCCTCGAACTCCACACCCACTCCGCCGCCGGCGACCCCCTGCCCGCCACCCGGCCCGGCGACGTCCTGGTCCCGCTGCTGCTCGACGGCACCGCCACCCAGGTCGTCGCCGACGACGCGGACGGCGAGGCCCCCGACCGGCGGATGTCCCTGCTGCGCCCGGACACCGCCGCCCTCGACCCCTGGTTCCTGGCCGGGTTCCTGCGCGGCACCGCCAACACCCGGCAGGCCAGCAGCTACGCCTCCAGCGCCACCCGCGTCGACGTACGCCGGCTGAAGGTGCCCCGGCTGCCGCTGGAGACGCAGCGCCGCTACGGCCGCCGCTTCCGGGAACTGGCCGCCTTCGAGGAAGCCCTGCGGCACACCGCCGACCTCGGCCGCCGGCTGGCCCAGGGCACCGTGGACGGACTGACCGAAGGCGCCCTGCCCCCCGGCGACTGACCCGCCCCGTGCCGGCCCCGCCCCGGATATCATCCTCAGGCGCGGGAGTCGGCGAACGGGTGAACGGGGGGCGCGGATGTACGGGTACGGTCCGCCCCCACCCGCCGGCCCGCCGCCCGGCCCGGCCGCCGTGGAGCGCCGCGGCCCCGGCGCCCGCGCGCTCGTCGTACGGGCGCTGTTCGCCACCTTCCCCGTCTGGTCCCTCGGCCTGCTCTCCTGGGTGCCCATGCTCCGCTTCGCGCTCCAGCGCAGACGCGGCCTGGACTGGGCGGTCTTCGCGCTGTACGTGCTGCTCACCGCCGGACTGCTGCTCTGGCTCGACCTGCTCCCCGCCGACGGGACACCGGACGGCGGCGGCGCGGGCGGCACCGGGGCCGGGTCCGGGGACGGCGAGGAGGTCTCCGAGGTCTCCGCGCTGCTCGGCTTCTGCTGGCTGTCGCTGATCGTCGGCGCCACCATCCACGCGGTGCGCGGCGACCGCTTCGAGCGCCCGCGCCCGGCCGCCGGCCCGCCGCCCACCCTGTACGCCCCGGCCCCGGCCCCGGCCCCCGCCCCGGCCCCCTCCGCGTACCCCGCGCCCACCGGGTACGCGCCGCCGCCGTCCGGCTACCCGCCGCCGTCCCCGCCCGCGCCCCCCGTCCCGTACGGCCCGCCCGCCGCGCCGCCCCCGGGCGCCTCGCCCCGGATGCGGCAGGTCGCCGACGAACTCGACGAGCTGGGCGCGTTCCTCAGGAAAGAGGAAGGAGGCGGTAGCCGGTGACCCCCCGGCGGCTGGCCGGCCGGTACGAACTGACCGAACCGCTCGGCAAGGGCGGCATGGGCGAGGTCTGGGCCGGCCAGGACACCGCGCTCGGCGGGCGCCGGGTCGCCGTCAAACTGCTGCACACCGACCGGCTCGCCTCGCTCTCCGGCACCACCGACCCCGAGGAACTGCGCCGCCGCTTCCTGCGCGAGGCCCGCGCCACCGCCCGGATCGACCACCCCGGGCTGGTCGGCGTGCACGACGCGGGCAGCGAGGGCGGCGAGCTGTATCTGGTCATGCAGCTCATCGACGGCTGCGACCTCGCCGACCACCTCGCCGAGCACGACCCGTACCCCTGGCCGTGGGCGGTGGCCACCCTCGCCCAGCTCTGCTCCGCGCTGGCCGCCGTGCACGCCGTCGAGATCGTGCACCGCGACCTCAAACCCGGCAATGTGATGATCCGCATGGACGGCCGGGTCACCGTCCTCGACCTCGGCATCGCGGCCGTGCGCGGCGAGCAGGAGGAGACCCGCCTCACCCGCACCGGCGCCCTGCTCGGCACCCCCGTCTACATGGCGCCGGAACAGGCCGTCGGCGGCCCGCCGGTCGGCCCGGCCGCCGACCTGTACGCGCTCGGCGCCATCGGCTACGAACTGCTCACCGGAACGCCGCCCTTCCGCGCGCCCAACGCCGCCGGACTGCTCTACAAGAAGCTCCACGAGGAGCCGCCGCCGCTCCAGCAGCTGCGCCCCGACATCCCGCCCGCGCTCGCCGTGCTCGTCCACCGGCTGCTGGCCAAGGACCCCTTCGGCCGCCCGGCCGACACCCACGAGGTGTTCGCGGCGCTCGCCCCGCTGCTGCCGGGCCCGGGCCCGGCCGGCGCCCCGTCCGCCGTCCCCATGGACCCCACCCGCCCCTTCCTGCACCCGATGGCCCCCTGGCCCGCCACCCGGCCGCGCGCCCGCGAACAGGATCTGTCGGCGGTGGTGGAGGAGGTACGGCGGCTGCTCGCCCAGCACCAGTACGCGCAGGCGGCCGACCTGCTCAGCCACACCCTGCCCCGGGCCGCCGCCCGCTACGGCGGGCACTCGCCGGTGGTGCGCACGCTGCGCAAGCAGTACGCCGCCACGCTGATGGACACCGGCCAGTACGCCCGCGCCCTGCCGGAGATCCAGCGGCTGCTCCAGGACTTCGGCACCGAGCGCGGCCCGTACGACCCGACCGTCGTCCAGCTGCGCGCGGACGAGGCGGAGTGCCTGCGCCGGCTCGGCCACCGCTGACACGGAAAAGAACGGAAGAGAAGGGGAAGGCGTAGGGCCCGGCCGCGGCCG
>NZ_JBHWJL010000031.1:20214-25550 GCF_042731495.1 Streptomyces sp. NPDC059853 | reverse complement strand
GGGGGGGGTGGGGGGGGGTGGGCGGGGGGGGGCCCGCCCCCCCTTTAACTTAAAAACACCGTCTCCTGGGGGGTGGGGGGGGGCCCGCCCGGCCCCGCCCCCCCGCTCGGTTCCGCTCCGCCGGCTGGACTCGAACCAGCACTACAAGGATTCAAAGTCCTGCGGGCTACCGATTACCCCACGGCGGATCACCGGGACAGACCCTACCCGAGCCACCCCCGCCTCCCGGAATCCGCAGGGGCTCCGGGGACTTCGCCCGGACACCGGGAGCCGATCGTCACCGCCCCGGGAAAACGGCTGGACCGCGCCCGTAGGGTGGTGCCATGAGCGAGCCGGGGGCGGACAGAGCAGGGGAGGCGGAGCCGGGGGGCACCGCGCTGTGGTGGTGGGAGCGGCGGCGCGGCTTCGTCCTGGACGTGGTGCTGGCGCTGGGTTCGGCGGTGGAGTGCGCCCTCCAGGGGATCACCTTCGCGGGCCGCACCGGGCTGCCCGTGGTGGCGACCGCGCTGATCGGCGCGGCGGCCGGGGCCGTGCTGGTGGTGCGCCGCCGGTGGCCGCTGGCGGTGATCCTGGTGTCCATCGCGGTCCTGCCGGCCCAGATGGGCCTGGCCATGGCACTGGTGGGCCTGTACACCCTGGCCACCACCGAGGTACCGCGCCGGATCATCGGGGTCATGGCGTCCATGCTGTGCGTGGGCAACGCGCTGGTGCTCTTCCTCCTCATCGACCAGGACGCCCGGCTGCGGGAGCAGCCGATACCGCTGTGGTTCACGCCGTTCGTGGCGATGGTGTTCGGGGTGGCCTTCACCGTCCCGCCGGTGCTGCTGGGGATGTACGTCCGGGCCCACCGCCGGCTGGTGGAGTCGCTGCGCGACCGGGCGGACGGTCTGGAGCGGGAGCTGAGCCTGCTGGCCGAGCGGGCCGAGGAGCGCGCCGAGTGGGCGCGTGGCGAGGAACGGCGCCGGATCGCCCGGGAGATGCACGACGTGGTCGCGCACCGGGTCTCGCTGATGGTGGTGCACGCCGCCGCGCTCCAGGCGGTGGCCGCCAAGGACCCGGACAAGGCGGCGAAGAACGCGGGCCTGATCGCGGACATGGGGCGGCAGGCGCTGACCGAGCTGCGGACCATGCTGGGCGTGCTGCGGGCGGAGGAGAAGCCGCGCGAGGCCCCGGCCGCGGAGAGCGCCGGGGTGGCGGCGGAGCCGGTGGACGCGGCGTCCGCGGCGGCCCGGCTGGCGGAGATCGCGGCGGCCGGGCGGCGCCCGGCGGGGCGCGGGCCCCGGCTGAGCGAGGTGGCCGCGCTGGTGGAGCAGTCCCGGGCGGCCGGGATGACGGTGGAGCTGTCGGTGGAGGGCGAGCCGCGCGGCTACCCCGAGCAGGTGGAGTCCACGGCGTACCGGGTGGTGCAGGAGGCGCTGACCAATGTGCACAAGCACGCGGCCGGCGCCGTCGCCCGGGTGCGGCTGGCGCACCGGGAGGGCGAGGTGGCGGTGCAGGTGCTCAACGAGGCGCCGCCGGGCGGTGCCCCGGGCACCGGACCGGCCGCGCTGCCCTCCGGCGGCAACGGCCTGGTCGGAATGCGGGAGCGGGTCACGGCGCTGGGCGGCGGCTTCGTGTCGGGGCCGCTGGACGGCGGCGGCTTCCGGGTCTCCGCGGTGATCCCGGACCGGGACCGGTCCCCGGCCGCACCGGGCGTGGGGCTGGCGTCGTAGCGTCACAGGGTGCAGAGAAGTGAATGCCCCCAGCTGTTCGGCCGGGACTTCGGCGCCGACCCGTACCCGGCGTACGCCTGGCTGCGGGAGAACGCCCCGGTGTACCGCGCCGAGCTGCCCAGCGGGGTGGCGGCCTGGCTGGTGACCCGGTACGCGGACGCCCGCGCCGCGCTGGCCGACCCGCGGCTGAGCAAGAACCCCGACCGGCACAGCGCCGCCGCGCACCACAGCGGCCGGGTCGGCATCCCGGGGGAGCGCGGCGCCAACGTCATGACCCATCTGCTGAACATCGACCCGCCGGATCACACCCGGCTGCGGCGGCTGGTGGCGAAGGCGTTCACCCCGCGCCGGGTGGCGGCGTTCGAGCCGCGGGTGCGGGAGCTGACGGCCGGGCTGATCGCGTCCTTCGCGGAGCGGGGAGAGGCGGATCTCATCCACGAGTTCGCGTTCCCGCTGCCGATCTACGCCATCTGCGACATGCTCGGCGTCCCCCGGGAGGATCAGGACGACTTCCGCGACTGGGCGGGGATGATGCTGCATCCGTCGGGGAAACGAGGTGGAGTCGGGCGCTCGGTGAAGCGGATGCGGGCCTATCTGGGCGACCTGATCCACCGCAAGCGGGCGGATCTGGGGGACGACCTCATCTCGGAGCTGATCCGGGCCTCGGACGACGGGGAGCACCTGTCGGAGGAGGAGGCCGCCGCGATGTCCTTCATCCTGCTGTTCGCCGGGTTCGAGACGACGGTCAACCTCATCGGCAACGGCCTGTACACGCTGCTGCGCCACCCGGCGGAACTGGCCGATCTGCGCCGGTCGCTGGCGGCGGGCGAGGAGGAGCTGCTGGCGAGCGCGGTGGAGGAACTGCTGCGGTACGACGGGCCGGTGGAGCTGGCCACCTGGCGGTTCGCGCGCGAGCCGCTGGAGCTGGGCGGGCAGCGGGTGGCGGCGGGCGATCCGGTGCTGGTGGTGCTGGCGGGCGCCGACCGCGATCCGCGCCGGTTCGCGCGGCCGGACGTCCTGGATCTGCGCCGCCGGGACAATCAGCACCTGGGGTACGGCCACGGCATCCACTACTGCCTGGGCGCCCCGCTCGCACGGCTGGAGGGGCGGGCGGCGATCGGGATGCTGCTGAGCGCGCTGCCGGATCTGCGGCTGGCGGTCGATCCGGACGATCTGCGCTGGCGCGGTGGCCTGATCATGCGGGGACTGCGCTCACTGCCGGTAGAGTTCACATCCTGCCACATGACACAGAGTCAGTAGTGTGATCTGTATGTGATCTCGGCGGGATCAGCTTGTGATCGCACCGGACGTCGGGCTAGGTTCTGCGCTCAACCGCACCACCTCGTCATTGTTGTCCGCACGAGAGGCAGTCACATGCGCTCCGGCACTGGTCGTCATCGTCGTCCCAAGCAGCCCCCCGCCTTCGTGGTGGCCGCCGGCGTCACGGGAGCGGGCATCGCCCTGCCACTGCTGGGCACCGCATCCGCCAACGCCGTCACCCCCGAGACCTGGGACGCCACCGCCGCGTGCGAGAGCGGCGGCGTATGGACGGCGAACACCGGCAACGGCTACTACGGCGGGCTCCAGATCCCGCTGGCGCAGTGGGAGGCCCACGGCGGCACCGACTTCGCCGAGCGCCCCGACCTCGCCTCCCGGGCGCAGCAGATCACGGTGGCCGAGCGGATGCTGGCCGCGCAGGGCAAGTCCGCCTTCCCCAGCTGCGCGCTGCCCACCGGGCTGTGGCAGGAGTTCCGCGCGGACGCCCGGCAGACGCCGGAGACGGAGGACGCCGGGGACGCGCGGGGCAGCGGCGGCGGCGCGGCCACGGACGCGGGCACCGACGCGTCCGGGGGCACCGGGAGCGGGATCGGGGAGACCGCGCCCGCGGAGCGGACCGGGGACTCCGCCACCGGCTCCGGGAGCGGCACCGGCACCTCCGCCGATACGCCGGACGGCCCGGCAGCCGACGAGAAGACCGGGCAGGGCACCGGCAAGCCCGCCGACTCCGCCACCGGGGCGCAGGACGGGGCCCCGGCCGACGAGGAGGGCACCGGCCGCCACCGGGGTGAGGCCGCCGACGAACAGGACGGCCGGGCGGGTGAGAACGCGGACGGCAGCGGCCGGCACGCCGAACGGCCCGCCGACCGGGCCGGGGAGCGCACCGACGCGGACGCGGACGAGGCCGGCGAGGCGGCGTCGCCGGAGGCCGCCGAGGAGACCACCGCGGCGGGTTCGTACGAGGTGATCAGCGGGGACACGCTCTCCCGGATCGCCGACACCCTGACCGTGGACGGGGGTTGGCCGGCCCTCTACGCGGCGAACGAATCGGTCATAGGTGACAACCCTGACCATATAGTTCCCGGGATTGAGCTGGAGTTGGGCGCGAAGACCGATTAAGGGCCGGTATGGCAGGAGGACTTCCTTAGGGTGTTAAGTGTGACCATCATCTCTCTATGAGGCGATGGAGCCCGACTGGTCCGCACTGTCCGTTTCCCTGCTGACCTGCGCAGACATCCCCCGTTCGGAGTCAAGCCACGCCCACGCCGCGATCTTCATCGTTCTTGAATCGTTAGTCGGCGTGTGTTTAGTGTCCCCCGCTCGGTTTTACATACCGGGCACCCCGGCCGTACGCCGAATCCTGCCGCCGGCCGGGGGACCACCACTGCGCCACAACCGCTTGGCAGGAGCGGGGGACCCAGTCCGCCACCCGGCGGCCACCAGCAAAGCCGGGCAGCGGAACGCCGGACCGGAACCCTCCGGTACGGCTCGGGGTGAAGCCGGGACGGATCCGTCCGTCCCGGCCGGGCAACTCACTGACCCGAACCCGACAGCTCACCTCGCAGGCGTCCGGTGAGAAGGATCGTCATGCTGTTCTCCGGTAAGGGCCGTCACCGCCGCCCCTCCAAGCCGACCCGCCTCGCGACCGCCGCCGGTGTCACCGGTGCCGCCGTCGCCATCCCCCTGATCGGTGCCACCGGCGCCAACGCCGCCTCGGTCGACACCTGGGACGCCGTCGCCCAGTGCGAGTCCGGCGGCGACTGGTCCATCAACACCGGCAACGGCTACTACGGCGGCCTGCAGTTCTCCAGCTCCTCCTGGGCGGCGGCGGGCGGCACCCAGTACGCCCCGCAGGCCAACCAGGCCACCAAGGACCAGCAGATCGCCACCGCCGAGGTGCTGCTGTCCATGCAGGGCCCGGGCGCCTGGCCGGTCTGCGGCGCGCGGGCGGGCCTGTCCGCCGGCGGCCCGGCCGCCGAGGTCAGCCCCGGTGGGGCCGCCGAGGAGAGCGCCCCGGCCGAGGAGGCCCCCGCCGAGGAGGCTCCGGTGCAGGAGGAGGCCCCGGCCCCCGCCCCCGCCCCGCAGTCCACCGCGCCCGCCGAGAGCGCCCCGGCCGCCAACGGCGACACCTACACGGTCGTTCCCGGCGACACCCTGTCCAAGATCGCCGCCGCCCACGGCACCACCTGGCAGGAGCTGTACCAGCGCAACACCTCGGTCGTCGGCGACGACCCGAACCTGATCTTCCCCGGCCAGCAGCTCGCCCTGTGAGCTGACCGACGGTCCGGCGAAACGATCCTCCCGCCCGGCGCGGGGCGGTGTACCGCGGCGCGGTAATCCCGTAAC
>NZ_JBHWJL010000031.1:6041-20204 GCF_042731495.1 Streptomyces sp. NPDC059853 | reverse complement strand
CTTTTTTGTGGACCGTCTGTCGGGCTAACCGAACCACCCGCCGGGGGGGGGGGGGTTAAGGGCGGCGGTAACGGCCTTTCACCCGCCCCGCGCCGGGTTTTCTTCCGCCCGTAAACAAAAAGATGCCTGGCCCACAAACCGCCTCTGACCTGCACTGACACCGACGATGACGGGGTTTGTGGTGAGCTTGTGAGCGGCGGCGGGACCCGGGCCGGTTAGGCTCAGAGGGTTTCAAGACGCCATAAGACGTCCATCCAGACGAAGGAGCCCCTTGTGCCGTCCATCGACGTCGTCGTAGCCCGCGAGATCCTCGACTCGCGGGGCAATCCCACGGTCGAGGTCGAGGTTGGCCTCGACGACAGCAGTACCGGCCGCGCCGCCGTGCCCTCGGGCGCCTCCACCGGAGCCTTCGAGGCGCTGGAGCTGCGCGACGGAGACGCCGGCCGCTACCAGGGCAAGGGCGTGGAGAAGGCCGTGCTGGCCGTCATCGAGCAGATCGGCCCCGAGCTGGTCGGCTACGACGCCACCGAGCAGCGCCTCATCGACCAGGCGATGTTCGACCTCGACGCCACCGCCGACAAGTCCTCGCTCGGCGCCAACGCCATCCTCGGTGTGTCGCTGGCCGTGGCCCACGCCGCGTCCGAGTCCCGCGACCTGCCGCTCTTCCGCTACCTGGGCGGCCCCAACGCGCACCTGCTGCCGGTGCCGATGATGAACATCCTCAACGGCGGCTCCCACGCGGACTCCAATGTCGACATCCAGGAGTTCATGATCGCCCCCATCGGCGCCGAGTCCTTCTCGGAGGCCGTGCGCTGGGGCGCCGAGACGTACCACACCCTCAAGTCCGTCCTCAAGGAGCGCGGCCTGTCCACCGGCCTCGGCGACGAGGGCGGCTTCGCGCCGAACCTGGAGTCCAACCGCGAGGCCCTCGACCTCATCATCGAGGCCATCCAGAAGGCCGGCTACACCCCCGGCCAGGACATCGCGCTCGCCCTGGACGTGGCCGCCACCGAGTTCTACAGCGACGGCGTCTACACCTTCGAGGGCAAGACCCGCACCGCCGAGGAGATGACCGCGTACTACGCCGAGCTGGTCGAGGCGTACCCGCTGGTCTCCATCGAGGACCCGCTGAACGAGGAGGACTGGGAGGGCTGGCACACCCTCACCACCCAGCTCGGCGACAAGGTGCAGATCGTCGGCGACGACCTGTTCGTCACCAACCCCGAGCGGCTCCAGCGCGGCATCGACTCCGGCACCGCCAACGCGCTGCTGGTGAAGGTCAACCAGATCGGCTCCCTCACCGAGACCCTGGACGCCGTCGAGCTGGCCCAGCGCAACGGCTACCGCTGCATGATGTCGCACCGCTCCGGCGAGACCGAGGACGTCACCATCGCCGACCTGGCCGTCGCCACCAACTGCGGCCAGATCAAGACCGGCGCCCCCGCCCGCTCCGAGCGCGTCGCCAAGTACAACCAGCTCATGCGGATCGAGGAGATCCTGGACGACGCGGCCGTCTACGCGGGCCGCAGCGCCTTCCCGCGCTTCCAGGGCTGACCACCGTCCGCCGCTGCCGCCGTCCCCGCCACCCGTCCCGTACGGTGGCGGGGACAGCTGTGTGCACCAACGGCGAGACGGGGAGGCTGATGTGGCGGCGGACCGGGACCGGTTCTCCACCGCGACGCGGATCAGGGCGCTGGGCGAGCAGGCCGCCGCCCGGGTCTACCGGGCGCAGAACCGGCGGCTGCGCCGCCCCGTGCGCCGCAGCCGGCTCACCGGCCGGGCCGCGCTCCTCGCGATGGTCATCGGCACGCTGATCGTGGCCCTGGCCTACCCGCTGCGCGAGTACGTCTCACAGCGCTCGGAGATCGGCGACGAACGGCGCAAGGCCGAGGAGGCCGGGGAGCGGGTGGAGGAACTGCGGGACGAGAAGGCCCGCTGGCAGGACCCGGCGTACGTGGAGCAGCAGGCGCGCCGTCACCTCCACTACGTACGCCCCGGGGAGACCGGCTACATCCTGCCGGACCCGCCGGGCGGCACGGAGGGCGCCGAGGACGATCCGCTGCACACCCGCGGTGCCCCCGCCAACCGCCCTTGGTACGACAATCTGTGGGACGGCATCGACAAGGCCGACCGAGCGGCACCCCTGACGCGATGAGAGCGATGAACAACGAGAACCAGAGCGACATGGCCACGGCCCCGGACGGAGCCACGGACGCGGACACCGCGGCGGTGGCGGCCCAGCTGGGCCGCGTCCCGCGCGGCCTGCGCGGGGTCGCGCACCGCTGCCCGTGCGGCAACCCCGACGTGGTGGAGACCGCGCCCCGGCTGGAGGACGGCAGCCCGTTCCCGACCACGTACTACCTGACCTGCCCGCGCGCGGCCTCCGCGATCGGCACCCTGGAGGCCAACGGGGTGATGAAGGAGATGACCGCCCGGCTGGCCACCGACCCCGACCTGGCCGCCGCGTACCGCGCCGCGCACGAGGACTACCTCGCGCGCCGGGACGCCATCGAGGTGCTCGCGGGCTTCCCCAGCGCCGGCGGCATGCCGGACCGGGTGAAGTGCCTGCACGTCCTGGTGGCGCACTCGCTGGCGGCGGGCCCCGGGGTCAACCCGCTGGGCGACGAGGCACTCGAAATGCTTCCCGAATGGTGGCGGAAGGGACCGTGCGTGACGGCGGAGGAGACGGACCGGTGAGAGCGGCGGCGATCGACTGCGGTACCAACTCCATCCGGCTGCTGATCGCGGACGCCGATCCGGCCACCGGCGCGCTGAAGGACCTGGACCGCCGGATGGAGATCGTCCGGCTCGGCCAGGGCGTGGACCGCACCGGCCGGCTGGCGCCCGAGGCCCTGGACCGCACCCTGGAGGCCTGCCGCCGCTACGCGGGGGCGATCGAGGCGCACGGGGTGACCCCGGACCGGATCCGGTTCGCGGCCACCTCGGCGACCCGGGACGCCGAGAACCGGGCCGACTTCGTCGCCGGGATCCGGGCGATCCTGGGCACCGAGCCCGAGGTGATCACCGGCTCGGAGGAGGCGGCGCTGTCCTTCACCGGCGCCACCCGCGAGCTGACCGGGGCGGGCACCGCCCTGGTGGTGGACATCGGCGGCGGCTCCACCGAATTCGTACGCGGGAACCGCGAGGTAAGCGCGGCCCGCAGTGTGAACATCGGCTGCGTCCGGCTGACCGAGCGGCACGCCCTCGCCGACCCGCCGACGGCCGGGCAGATCGCGGCCATGACGGCGGACATCGACGCGGCGCTGGACGAGGCCGGCCGGTCCGTGCCGCTCGCCGGGGCCGACACGCTGGTGGGGCTGGCCGGCTCGGTCACCACGGTGGCCGGGATCGCCTTGGAACTGCCCGCGTACGACCCGGCGGCGATCCACCACTCCCGGATCCCGGTGGCCACCGTACGGGCCGTCTCCGACCGGCTGCTGGCCGCCTCGCACGCCGAACGCGCGGCGATCCCGGTGATGCACCCCGGCCGTACCGACGTGATCGGCGCGGGCGCGCTGATCCTGGCCCGGATCATGGAGCGCAGCGGCGCCGCCGAGGTGGTCGTCTCGGAGCACGACATCCTCGACGGCCTGCTGTGGAGCGTGGTGGAACGGGCGTCCTGACGGGCGTCGCGAGGGCCGTCCTCAGCGCCCGACGGCGCAGGAGGCCAGCGCGATGAGCGGCGCCCCGATCACCATCAGGCAGCCGACGCCCACCAGCAGGCGCTCAACGGGTCCGGCAACCTTGCGCGGCTCGGCGGGCCGCCGGGAGGAGAGCTGGGGCACGGCGTACGGTCCTTCCGGTGATCGGCGGGATTTCACCGTAGGGGCAGTACGGGAATGCCGGGGCGGCGAAGAACTTCGTGAAGTTTTTCACATGGGCGCGCCGCGGTGAACGGCCAAGGACGGCCGAATCATGATCCACCGGATCCCCCGGCCCCCGGCGCACCACCCGGCGCTCCGGGGGCTGGGGGACAACCCCGCAGGTCGTGGGGGTAAGGGGCCGAAAGGGGCGCGTAGTGTATCAGACGGGTCGCAGAACCTTGTGAAGGGCCTCACGAGGTCCCCCCTCGGGGTGGGTGGATACTCGATGGCATGAGCACCACGGAGCGTCCCCGAATCCTCGTCGTGGGTGGCGGGTACGTCGGTCTGTACGCCGCCCGCCGCATCCTGAAGAAGATGCGTTACGGCGAGGCGACTGTCACCGTCGTCGACCCGCGCTCGTACATGACGTACCAGCCCTTCCTTCCCGAGGCTGCCGCCGGCAGTATCTCCCCGCGGCACGTGGTGGTGCCGCTCCGTCGCGTTCTGCCCAAGGCCGAGGTGCTGACCGGCCGGGTCACCTCCATCGACCAGGACCGCAAGGTCGCCTCGGTGGCACCGATCGTCGGCACCCCCTACGAACTTCCCTTCGACTACCTGGTGGTCGCGCTCGGCGCGGTCTCCCGCACCTTCCCGATCCCCGGCCTGGCCGAGCAGGGCATCGGCATGAAGGGCGTGGAAGAGGCCATCGGGCTGCGCAACCACGTGCTGGAGCAGCTCGACAAGGCCGACTCCACCACCGACGAGGAGGTCCGCCGCAAGGCGCTGACCTTCGTCTTCGTGGGCGGCGGCTTCGCCGGCGCGGAGACCATCGGCGAGGTCGAGGACATGGCGCGCGACGCCACCAAGTACTACGCCTCCATCAAGCGCGAGGACATGCGCTTCGTCCTGGTGGACGTGGCCGACAAGATCCTCCCCGAGGTCGGGCCCAAGCTCGGCGAGTGGGGCCTGGAGCACCTCAAGAAGCGCGGCGTCGAGGTCCACCTCAAGACCTCCGTCAACTCCTGCGTGGACGGCCACGTCGAACTGTCCAACGGTGTGGTCGCCGACTCCAACACCATCGTGTGGACCGCCGGCGTCAAGCCCAACCCGGCGCTCGCCCGCTACGGCATCGCCCTCGGCCCGCGCGGCCACGTGGACGTCGACGCCACCCTCCAGGTGCGCGGCACCGACTACATCTGGGCCGCCGGCGACAACGCCCAGGTCCCCGACCTGGTCCTGCGCGCCCAGGGCGTCGAGAACGCCTGGTGCCCGCCGAACGCCCAGCACGCGCTGCGCCAGGCCAAGGTGCTCGGCGACAACGTGATCTCCGGCATGCGCGGCTTCCCGCAGGGCGAGTACAAGCACGCCTCCAAGGGCGCGGTGGCCGGCCTCGGCCTGCACAAGGGCGTCGCGGCGCTCAAGTTCGGCAAGTTCACGCTGCGCTTCAAGGGCCGCATCGGCTGGTACCTGCACCGCGGCTACCACGGCATGGCGGTCCCCACCTGGAACCGCAAGATCCGCGTCTTCGCCGACTGGACGCTGGGCATGTTCCTCAAGCGCGAGGTGGTCTCCCTCGGCGCGGTGGAGAACCCCCGCGAGGAGTTCTACGAGGCCGCGGCCCCGGTGACGGCGGCGGCGGAAGCGAAGAAGGCCGAAAAGCCGAAGGCGACGGCGAGCTGACACCACAGCACGGAGCAGGGCCCCACCGCACGGTGGGGCCCTGCTCCGTTCCGCGCTCACCAGTCGGTGACCCACTCCCGCACGTCCCCGTTGACCTGATGGTTGCTCGGGTCGTGCCTTCGTGACACCGTCAGCTCCCCGCCCCGGGCCCCGACGACGACGCTGAAACCGGCGCCCCGCAGTTCCATCTCGTACAGCCCGCCGGGCTGCCGCTCCCTGCGCACCAGGGCCACCGGCGCCCCGTTCGCCGGGATCGGCAGTTCCAGGGGCCGCAGGGCGTACTCCTCGGGCGGCCAGAAGTAGTCCGGCAGGCCCTGCGCGGGCGCGTCCGTGATGACCAGCGACCAGTCGGTCCAGACGGTGAGGACCACGGCACCGCCCTCCCGGAACACCACCCGCACACCGCACGGCGTCCCCTCGCGATCCTCGACGACCGCCACCGCGGTGACGACGGTCACGGCCGGAACCAGTCCTCGACGATGCTCCGGGAGAACGGATCGACCGCCGGTTCGTCCGGGGTGAGCAGGGTGACCGCCCAGTGCCCGCCCACGCCCGCCCCGGGAGGGGCGGCGTGCCGGCGGAAGAAGAGCGCGAACGGGCCCTCTCCCGACGCGTCGAGGCCGTACCCGTTCTCCTCCCAGAACGCGTTCATCGCGTCGTCACGGCAGAACGTCACGCACTCCGGATACGGATCCTCCGGCGTCTCGGGAAGCTCCCAGCCGCGGAGCATCTCCCGGTCGAACCGCTCCTCGTCGAGCAGCAGCCCCGGCCACCGGTCGAGCTGCCGGCCGATGAAGACCCGCACCCGCCGGGGAAAGTCGTCCCCGGCCACGAACACGGTCTGCGCCCCCGTCGGCTCCATCAGCACCCCTCCCCTCACCGGGGCATCCGCCGGCCCTCGCCGCCGCCCCCCGGACGGTCCTTTCACCTTGTACCCCGGGGAGGCAGGTCCGCGTGGCCGATTTCGGCGACCGCCTCCGTGACCGAGGCCGGATCGGCGAGGTAGGGAGGGAGTTCCGGGTGGACACCACACAAGGTGACATGCGCGGTGAGAGGCGCCTCATCGGTGTCGGCCCGGGAGACCGACACATAGGCGAGGACCGCGAAGCCCTGCTCCCTCGCCCGGGCGAGGGCCGCGTACGCGAAGGCGAACGCCCGGCGCACCAAGGGCTGCCGCCGACGCGCGTCGTCCATGGGCAGATCCCAGTCGACCACGCCCCGGCCGTTCACGGCGGCCTCCAGCGCGACGACATCGTGGAAGGCGTGGAGGTTCCCCGAATACTGCTCCAGGAGCCCGCACAACAGAAGCGCGCCCTCGTCGGTCTTCGTCCAGCCCTCCTCGACCACCTGCTGATGCGCCGCGGAGATGTCACCGCCGTCGAGCGTCCCGAGGTCGATATCCGTCAGGATCCGCCGCATCGGGTCATTGGTCCTCATATCTGTTGTCCCCGAGATCGCGCGGTCCTTACCCGGCGCGCTGCGTTCAGCACACCGGGCGCTTCTCCAGACGCCGCCCGCCGCCTGCTGGGCCCGGTCGACCAGGCCACCGACCGTACCCGGGATCCTTCCGGCGCGCCGCCCCCACCCCTGGCGGAATCCCCGGGGCATCCGGGGGGTTCCATGCCATGGTGAGCGGGATTGTCCCCCTCATGTGACGGAGGTGTGTCCGCATGGCCGTTGCCCCTCGACTCGTCGCTCTCGCCGAGCAGATGCTCGGTGCCGCCGTTCCGGTACGGATCCGGGCCTGGGACGGCAGCGAGGCCGGCCCGCCGGGCGGTGAGGGCGGGCCCGTCGTGGTGGTGCGCAGCCGGCGGGCGCTGCGGCGGCTGCTGTACAAGCCGGGCGAGATCGGCCTGGCCCGCGCCTGGGTGGCCGGGGAGATCGATGTCGAGGGCGATCTGTACGAGGTGCTCGGCGCGCTCGCCCCGCTCATCTGGGAGCGGGCCGACGAAGGGCTCGCCGCCCCGTCCGGGCGGCGCCGGCTGGCCGCCGTACGGGAGTTCGCCGCGCTGGCCGGGCCCGGGCTGCCGCCGCCCCCGCCCCGCGAGGAGGTGCGGCAGCGGCGCGGCGGCCCGCTGCACTCGCTGCGCCGCGACCGGCGCGCCATCTCCCACCACTACGACGTAGGCAACGACTTCTACCGGCTGGTGCTCGGCCCCTCCATGGTCTATTCGTGTGCCGTGTGGGACGACAAGACGGCGTCCCTGGAGGAGGCGCAGACCGCCAAGCTGGATCTGATCTGCCGCAAGCTGGATCTGCGCGAGGGCCAGCGGCTGCTGGACGTGGGATGCGGCTGGGGCTCGCTCGTCCTGCACGCCGCCCGGCACTACGGGGTGCGCGCCACCGGCATCACGCTGTCCGGGGAGCAGGCGGCGCTGGCCCGCCGGCGGATCGCCGAGGAGGGCCTGGAGGAGCGGGTGGAGATCCGGGTCCAGGACTACCGGGAGACCGGGGACGGGCCGTACGACGCGATCTCCTCGGTGGGGATGGCCGAGCACGTGGGCGCGGACCGCTACCGCGAGTACGCGGCCCGGCTGTACGGCCTGCTGCGCCCCGGCGGGCGGCTGCTGAACCATCAGATCGCGCGCCGCCCGGCACCCGGCGGGGAACGGGGCGAGAAGGCGTACCACGTGGACGCCTTCATCGACGCCTACGTCTTCCCGGACGGCGAGCTGGCCCCGGTGGGCCGCACCGTGTCGCTGCTGGAGGAGGCCGGGTTCGAGGTACGGGACGTGGAGGCGCTGCGCGAGCACTACGCCCTGACGCTGCGCGAGTGGGTGCGGAACCTGGAGGAACACCGGACCGAGGCGGCCGGGCTGACCACCCCGGGACGGGCCCGGGTGTGGCGCCTCTACATGGCCGCCTCGGCGCTGGCGTTCGAACGGGCGCGCATCGGCGTGAATCAGATTCTCGCCGTCCGGATGACCCCCCAGGGTTCCTCCGGACTGCCGCTGCGCACCCGCGACTGGATCACTCCGATTTGATCGCCATCAGCATGTTGAGCTTGGCGGCGCGCCTGGCCGGCCACAGGGCGGCCAGGACGCCGACCAGCGCGGCGAGGGCGAGGAAGAGGGCCAGCCGGTCCCAGGGCAGGACCAGTTCGTAGGTGTCCATGCCGGTGCGGATCATCTCGCCGACCGCCCAGCCGAAGAACACCCCGAGGCCGATCCCGAGCACCCCGCCGAACAGGGCGATCACCACCGACTCCAGGCGGACCATCCGCTTGATGGAGCGCCGGTCGAGGCCGATGGCGCGCAGCATGCCGATCTCCTGCTGCCGTTCGAAGACGGACATGGCCAGGGTGTTGATGACGCCCAGGATGGCGACGACGACGGCCATGGCGAGCAGCCCGTACAGGATGTTCAGCATCATGGTGAAGATGAACGCGATGTCCTCGGAGATGTCCTGCTGGTCCTGGACGAGGATGGCCGGGTTGTTGCCCAGGGCTTCCTCCAGGGCCGACTTCTCCGCGTCCGACACGCCGCCGGTGGTGCTCAGCATCACCTGGAGGTCCTGCACGCGCTGCATGTGCGGGGCGAGGGTCTCGTTGTCGAGGAGGATGCCGCTGATCATCTCGTTGGCCTGGTAGATGCCCGAGATCGTCAGCTCGCCGGTGGCGCCGTCCGCGTAGGTCAGGCCGATGGTGTCGCCGAGCGCCCAGCCGTTCTCCTCGGCGGTGGCGGTGTCCACGACCGCGTTGCCGTCGGCGAGGCCGGCGAAGGAGCCCTCGTCGAAGGGCAGGTTGAGCAGGTCGGTGATGGAGTCGCCGTCGACGCCGAGCAGGTACTCGTCCCGGGTGGTGCCTTCCAGGTAGGCGGGGGAGGTGCGCAGTGCGGAGAGCGCGGTGATGTCGGAGCGCGCGGAGAGGGTTTCGGCGATCTCCGGGTCCAGCGGGGCGAAGTTGGCGGTGGAGACCACGTAGTCGGCGGTGATCGCGTCGGCGGCCATCTTGTCGATGGCCTTCTGCACGCTGCCCGCGATGACCGTCATGCCGGTGATCAGGGTGAGCCCGATCATCAGGGCGGAGGCGGTGGCGGCGGTACGGCGCGGGTTGCGCACCGCGTTCAGCCGGGCCAGCTTGCCGGAGATGCCGCCGAGCCGCAGCAGCGGGGCGGCGGCGGCGATGACCGGGCGGGACAGCAGCGGGGTCAGCACGAACACGCCGACGACCAGCACGGCCGCGCCCATGCCCATGGTGGCGCCGTCGTCGTCCTGGTTGATGCCGGCCACGACCAGGACACCGCCGATGGCGGCGAGGATCGAGCCGATGGTGTTGCGCACCAGCAGGCCGCGGGTGGTAGCGGCGGCGTGCACGCTGCTCATCGCGGCGACCGGCGGGATCTTGGCGGCGCGGCGGGCGGGCAGGTAGGCGGCCAGCATGGTCACCCCGACGCCGACGATCAGGGAGGCGATGACGGCGGTGGGGGTGATCAGGAGCGGGCCGTCCGGGACGGTCAGGTCGACGGCGTTCATCAGTCCGCGCAGCCCGGCGGCGATGCCGACGCCGATGAGCAGGCCGGAGACGGCGGCGATCAGGCCGACCAGCAGGGCCTCGATCAGCACGGAGCGGGTGACCTGGCGGCGGCTGGCGCCGACCGCGCGCAGCAGGGCGAGTTCCTTGGTGCGCTGGGCGACCAGCATGGTGAAGGTGTTGGCGATGATGAAGACGCCGACGAACAGCGCGATGCCGGCGAAGGCGAGCAGCCCGGTGCGCATGGCGCTCATCTGGCTGTTGATCATCTCGGCCTGGTCGTCGGCCAGCTGCTGGCCGGTGATGGCCTCGGCGTCGGTGGGCAGCAGTGCGGTGATCGCGTCCTTGAGCTGCTGCTGGGAGGTGCCCTCGGCGGCTTCGACGGTGATCTGGTTGTAGGCGCCGGGCGCGGTGTACAGGCTCTGCGCGGTGGCGTTGTCGAACAGGACGAGGGTGCCGCCGGCCGCCACGTTGCCGTCGTCGGTGGTGAAGACGCCGGTGACGGTCTCCTCACGGACCGGGCCGTTGACGGAGAGCCGTACGGTGTCGCCGACGGCGTAGCCGGTGCGCTCGGCGGTGCGCGCGTCCAGGGCGATCTCGCCGGTGCGCTCGGGGGCGCGGCCCTCGGACATCGGGTAGCGGGGGTCGTCGCCGCTGCCGTCCTGGCCGGGGAAGTAGTTGGCGCCGCGGGAGTCGAAGCCGCCGCCGACGAGCTTGCCGTCCTTGCCGGCCAGCGCGGCGAAGCCGGACGCCTCGCCTATCGCGCTGTCGGTGCCGGGCAGCGCGGCGACCTGGTCCAGCAGGTCCTGGCCGAGGTCGGCGGCGGCGCCGGGCCCGGCGGCCTCGGCGTCGTTGTCGGGCCGGATGGCCACGTCGACGTGGGTGAGGCCCTCTTCGGCGCTCTTCTGGTAGGCGGAGGAGATGGTCGAGGTGAAGACGAGGGTGCCGGAGACGAAGGCCACGCCGAGCAGTACGGCGAGGGTCGTCATCAGCAGCCTGGCCTTGTGCGCGAGCACATTGCGCAGGGCGGTACGGAGCATGGAGCGGTCCCGGAAGGTGTGGGTGAGGTCTGCGGAAGGGAGGCGGCGCGGCGGTCGTACGGCGGTACGGCGGCCGTCAGCTGGTACGGCCCTTGGCGTCGTACTGCTTCATGTGCTCCAGCACCCGCTCGGCGGTGGGGTCGGCCATGTCGTCGACGATGCGGCCGTCGGCGAGGAAGACGACGCGGTCCGCGTACGAGGCGGCCACCGGGTCGTGGGTCACCATCACCACCGTCTGGCCCAGTTCGCGCACCGAGTTCCGCAGGAAGCCCAGCACCTCGGCGCCGGAGCGCGAGTCGAGGTTTCCGGTGGGCTCGTCACCGAAGATGATGTCCGGCTTGCTCGCGAGCGCGCGGGCCACGGCGACGCGCTGCTGCTGACCGCCGGAGAGCTGCGCGGGGCGGTGCTTGAGCCGGCCGGAGAGTCCGACGGTCTCGATGACGCGGTCCAGCCACTCCGGGTCGGGCTTGCGGCCGGCGATGTCCATGGGGAGCCGGATGTTCTCCAGGGCGTTCAGGGTCGGCAGCAGGTTGAACGCCTGGAAGATGAAGCCGATCCGGTCGCGCCGCAGCTGGGTGAGCTTCTTGTCCTTGAGGCCGGTCAGCTCGGTGTCGCCGATGCGGGCCGACCCGGCGGAGATGGAGTCCAGGCCCGCCATGCAGTGCATCAGGGTGGACTTGCCGGATCCGGAGGGCCCCATGATGGCGGTGAACTCGGCGGCCCGGAATTCCACCGAGACGTGGTCGAGGGCGACCACCTTGGTCTCGCCCTCGCCGTAGATCTTGGTGAGATCCGTGGCCCGGGCCGCGGCGGAGCCGGTCGGGGTGGTCGGGGTCTCGGTGGCGATGGTGGACACGGTGGACTCCTGTCGGACGGGACGGTCTGATCGGGAGGCCGGACGGCACCGACAGCGCGTGCACGACATCCCACGCCCTATCCTTCCGGCCGCGCGCCCCCGGGGGATCCGTCCCGCCGGTGGTTGTGGGGCCTTCTTGAGGGGGACGGCCGGGCCCCGGCCGTCATCCCTGGGTATGACGTCACCCCTGGTGCTCCCGAGGGTTGATTTGCGTCATTCCTCGGGGGCGGGCGGGGTGCGGAGGGGCCGGTAAGGAGCGGGTCGGGAGCTGATGACCCATCAGGGCCTCATAAAATCAGACAACAACGGTGACAGGCACCGGTGTTCGCCCGTCGTCACCCCGATAAGCTCGTACGCACCCTGTTGCGCGCACGCGCTTGGTACGGCTTGGGGATTCTGTGCCCGGATGGTGGAATGCAGACACGGTGAGCTTAAAACTCGCTGGCCTTCGGGCCGTGCCGGTTCGAGTCCGGCTCCGGGCACTCCACAGCATAAGCGGCTGACCTGCGGAAACGTCAGGTTCCAGCCCGGTTTTCGCGCCTCCTGGGAACCCCGTGGGGGCACTTTCCGAGCCCGTGGGAACACCGCGGGAACACGGGCCGGGGCGGCCGCAGAACGTACGGGGAAACACCCTCCCGCCGCGCGGCACGGCGCTGCCCCGGCGGGCGCGTCACCCCGGGCGGCGAACGCCCCGTCCCCCTCTTCCCTCTGCGCATTGATGTCCGATCGCCGGCGTCTCCGTCCGGCCGTGGGCGGCAGGTCATCCGCCGCCCGGCGTCGCCGCGTCGCGATGTTCACTTGCCCGATGGGAAAGTCACCGGTAGCTTTCCTGGTGGGAAAGTGGGGCGGCCCCCGCTCCGCTGCCCGCACCGTTCCGTACCAGCACGACCACCACGGGAGGGCGACGGCCGTGAGCACACCGGTGGACGCCGAACAGGCCTGGACCGATCTCCAGCGCATCAGAGTGACGCAGGAACGCGTGTACGACGAAGTGGAACGGGGCGCGTCCGGCGGCGCCGGCTCCGCCTACCTCACGGCCGCCCTCATGTGGCTCTTCCTGGCCGGGCAGGGACTGGAACCGCCGCTGTGGGCGACCCTGCTCGCCCTCGTCGTCTACGTCGCGCTGCTCGGCGCGCTCGGCGTCTCCGCGCAGCGCAGGAGCCGGATGCGGCTCCACCACTCCCGCTACGACCGGCGGTCGCTGGTCACGCTCCTCGGCGGGGCGGCGGTGACCTGCGCGGCGGTCGTGTTCTCCGGCCGGCTGGCCGAGCCGCTGGCACCGCTGACGGCCGGACTGATCCAGGCCACCGTCTCGGCGGGCGTGTTCCTGCTGTTCCTGGGACCGGCCACCCGCTGGTCCGTGGGCGCCCTGCGCACCCGCGGCGCCCGCCGCGCGGACCGCGAGGAGGCGGCACGATGAGCACCCCCACCGGCTTCGACGAACTGATCCACCCCGCCACCCGGCTGTCGGTGGTGGCGCTCCTCGCCTCCACCGAGTGGGCCGACTTCGGCTTCGTCCGCGACAGCCTCTCGCTCAGCGACTCCGCGCTCTCCAAGCAACTGCACACCCTGGAGGGCGCCGGATACCTGGACCTCCGCAAGGAGGGCACCGGCCGGAAGCGGCGCACGCGGGTCCGGCTCAGCGAGCGGGGCCGCACCGCGTTCGACGGGCATGTGGCGGCCCTGCGCGCCATCGTCGAGGGCGCCGCACCGGCGGCCGGGACGGACGACACGCACGCGGCCGGGGCGGGGGCCGCGGCGGCGGCCGGAGCGGAGGCGGTCCGGTGAACGGTGTGACCAGCGGCCCCGGCGCCGCGCCTCCCGTCGTCCGGGCCCGCGACCTGACCATGGCGTACGGCGGCACCACCGTCCTGCACGGCGTCGACCTGGACATCCACCGCGGCGAGATCTTCGCCCTGCTCGGCCCCAACGGCGCGGGCAAGACCACCACCGTGGAGATCCTGGAGGGCTTCCGCCGCCGCTCCGGCGGCGAGGTCGCCGTCCTGGGTACCGACCCGGCGCACGGCGACGACACCTGGCGGGGCCGCATCGGCCTGGTCCTCCAGTCCTGGCGCGACCACCGCCGCTGGCGGGTCGCCGAACTGCTGCACCACTTCGCCACGTACTACCCCGACCCGCGCGACCCGGCCGAACTGCTCGCCGTCGTCGGCCTCACCGGCCAGGCCGACCGGCTGGTGGAACGGCTCTCCGGCGGCCAGCGGCGGCGGCGCCTCCTTGCCCACGCGCTAGGCCGGCGCCCCCAAAACCACAAACCACACCTACCCAACCCCCGCAAACACCCGCACGCCCGGC
>NZ_JBHWJL010000031.1:0-6031 GCF_042731495.1 Streptomyces sp. NPDC059853 | reverse complement strand
AGCGGCGGCGCCTCGACGTGGCCCTCGGCATCGTCGGGCGCCCCGAACTCCTCTTCCTCGACGAGCCGACCACCGGCTTCGACCCGCAGGCACGGCACGAGTTCCATCTCCTGGTCGAACGGCTGGCCCGCGAGGAGGGCGTCACCGTCCTGCTCACCACCCACGACCTGGCCGAGGCGGAACGGCTCGCCGACCGCATCGCGATGCTCGTCGGCGGCCGGGTCCGTGCCGGCGGCACCCCCGCCGAACTCGCCCGGCGCGCCGCCGCCCGGGCCGAGGTCCGCTGGACGGACCGGGACGGAACGCCGCGCCGCGAGCGCACCGCCGACCCCTCGCGGCTGGTGTGGGAACTCCACCGGGACGCGCCCGGGCCGATCCCCGGTCTCGAAGTCCGCCGCCCCACCCTGGAGGACACCTACCTCCACATGGTGCACGCGGCGGACCGGACGGACCGGACGGACCGGACGGACCGGGAGGGCGACGGCGACCACGGCACCACGGGCGAGCCGGAGCACGGCGACGGGAACGAGAGCGAGAGCGCGGAGGTGCGGAACGCATGACAGCGACGGACGGAACCGGCACCGCCCGCCCGGCCGGCGGCACGGACGGGCCCACCCCTCAGGACGGCGGCCCCCGGCCGCCGCACCGCCCCGTACGCCGCTACTGGCGGGCCGGCCTGCTGCGCGGGCGCATCGAACTCGGCCAGCTGCTGCGCAACCCCAAGGAGATGTCGGGACACCTCGCCAACGTGGCCGTCGCCGTGCTGCTCGCCTCCTGGCTCAGCGGCGACGTCCCCGACACCGAGACCCCGATGGCGCACCTGGTCCTCGCGGGCTTCGCCGCCTACCTGCTGTTCCAGATCGGGCTGCTCAACCTGCCGCAGATGCTCGTCACCGAACGCGAGGAAGGCACCCTGCTGCGGCTGCGCGCCACGCCAGGCGGCATCCCGGCGTACCTCATCGCCAAGTCGGTGCTGATCCTCGCGGCGGCGGTCGGCACCCTGGTCCTGGTGCTGGCCGGCACGGCCCTGCTCGCGGACGGGCCACTGCCGAGGAACCCGGCCGGGTGGCTGACGCTGCTGTGGGTGACGACGCTGGGGCTGCTCGCCGTCGTCCCGCTGGGCGCGGCCCTGGGCGCCGTGCTGCCGAACCCGCGTGAGGCGCTGGCGCTGATCGTGCTGCCCGTGATGGCGCTGCTGTTCACCTCGGGCGCGGTCTTCCCGATCACCTCGCTGCCGGGGCCGGTGCAGCAGGTGGCGTCGGTGTTCCCGCTCAAGTGGATGGCGCAGGGCCTGCGGGCGGCGCTGCTGCCGGACGCCGCGCGGATCGCGGAGCCGGGCGGGTCCTGGGAACTGCCCATGGTGGCCCTGGTGCTGACGGCGTGGGCGGTCGCCGGGTTCCTCCTGGCCATCCCGCTGCTCCGCCGCGCGGCCCGCCGCGAGTCCGGCTCCCGCCTCCGCGCGCGCCACCACAAGGCCGCGATGAACGGCGCGTTCCCCGGGTAGCCCCGGGCGGAACGGGCGCGCGGTGGGCCCGGCCCTCCCCGGGGAGGACCGGGCCCACCGGCTCACCGGCGCGCACACGTCCGGGGCCGGCCCCGGGCGGGTGGACCCGGAGCCCCGCGCCGGGCGGTCGGCGGCCGCGTGGCGCCGCCGCCGGTGGGGGCGCGGGCCGTCACGCTGGGGCGCACGGGGTGACGTACGGGAGCGGGGCGTCCCCCGCCCGGCCGGGAGATCGCGGGGCGGCGAGGGGTTTCACCGGCGCGGACCTGCGCACTCGGGGGGCGACAGCCCGTGCGCACGGGCAGCCGCTACCCCTCCGTACGCAAAGGAAGGCACCATGACCGCCGTCATCCCCCCGCCCGTCACCCCCTACCTGGAACCCGCCGCCCGGGAGCTGGCGGAGGCGACCGACCCGCATCCCCGCATCTACGAGGTCCCGCCGGAGCGCGGACGCGAGATCCTGCTCGGGCTCCAGAGTGGCGAGGACGTGCCCCGGCCCGAGGTGGACGAGGAGTGGGTGACCGTGGACGCCGGTGAGTGGGGCCGGGTCCGCACCCGCATCATCAGGCCCCGGGGCGTCACGGGGCCGCTGCCCGTCGTCTTCTACATCCACGGCGCCGGCTGGGTCTTCGGGGACGACAAGACGCACGACCGCCTCTTCCGGGAGCTGACCGTCGGCGCCGGGGCGGCCGGGGTGTTCCCCGTGTACGACCGCGCGCCGGAGGCGAAGTACCCGACCCAGGTGGAGCAGAACTACGCGGTGGGCCGCTGGCTGGCCGAGCACGGCGACGAGCACGGTCTGGACGTCAGCCGGGTCGCGGTGACGGGGGAGTCGGTCGGCGGCTGCATGGCGACGGTCTTCGCGCTCATGAACAAGGAGCGCGGCGGCCTGGACATCGCGGCGCAGGTCCTTCTCTACCCGGTGACCGACGCGGACTTCGACACCCCCTCCTACCTCCAGTTCGCGGAGGGCTACTACCTCACCCGGGACGGCATGAAGTGGTTCTGGGACCAGTACTCCGAGCCGTCCCAGCGCACCGAGGTGTTCGCCGCGCCGCTGCGGGCCGATGTCGACCGGCTGGAGGGCATGCCGAAGACGCTGCTCATCACCGATGAGGCGGACGTGCTGCGGGACGAGGGCGAGAAGTACGCGAACAAGCTGCGGGAGGCGGGCGTGGACGTGACCGCCGTCCGGGTCGCCGGGATGGTGCACGACTTCCTGCTGCTGGACAGCGTCCGCGACACGAAGGCCGCCAACGTCGCCCGGCATCTGGCCATCGACGCGCTGCGCTCGGCACTGCACGGCGACGACGCCTGAACCGGCTGCCGTCCGCCCGGGACGGTGGCACGCGCCGGTACGGAGCGGATCCGGCGCGGGTGCGGGCTCGCCGCGGGTGCGGGCTCGCCGTGGGTACGGGCGCGGGTGCGCGGCGGGGTCAGTCCTCGCCGTCCTTCCGGGCGGCGCCACCGGCCAGGGCGGCGAGCGCGATCACGGCGCCGGCCAGCGCGCCCGCCAGCCGGACGGCGCGGTCGGCGGCCTCCCCGCCGGTCAGCAGCGTCACCGCCACGAGGACGGCGGCCACCGTCCCGGCAGCCGCCGCCACCGCCCGGATCCGGCCCGGTATCCCCGCCATCACGCCCCCCGCGCCTCGTGACACTCCCCGTGTCCCTCACAGATACCCGCGCGCCCGCCCGCCAGTCCCGGCGCGCCGGGCGGGCGCGCCGGGCCCGCGCTCAGTCCACGTCCAGCACCGCCTTCCCCGGCACCTCGCCCGCCGCCAGGGCGGCGGCGGCCTGCGGGGTGCGGGACCAGGAGTCGCGCCGGCCGATCTGGGTGTCCAGGGCGCCGCGCGCCACCAGGGCGGCCAGCCAGGTCAGGTCGGCGGCCAGCCCGTCGGTGTCCTCCAGCAGGTAGTAGGTCTCGATGGACCGGCCGGTGCCCAGCGGGCCGAGGAGCGCCTCCTGGGGGAGCACCGCGTCCCCGTTGCCGGTGTGGCCCATCGCCACCAGCGTCCCGTGCCGGCCCAGCGTGCCGAACGCGGCCACCAGGTGGTCGCCGCCCACCGTGTCGATGACGCCGTGGACGGGCGCGTCCAGGTGGTCCCGGATGCCCGCCGCGCCGTACACCACCTCGTCGGCGCCCAGCGAGCGCAGCAGGGCCTCCTTGCCGGGGTCGGTGGTGGTGGCGATGACGTGGGCGCCCGCGCGGCGCGCCAGCTGCACCGTGAACCGGCCGACCCCGCCGCCCGCGCCCGTCACCAGCACCCGGCGGCCGAGGACCGGGCCGAGCCGGCGCAGGCCGCGCAGCGCGGAGCCCGCCGCCACCGGGAGGGTGCTGACGGCGCCCGGGTCGGCGTCGTCGGGGACGGTGCCGAGCAGCGCGGTGTCCACGGCGCGCAGCCGGGCCCAGGCGCCGTCCGGGGCGAGGCTCACCACCGGGGTCCCGGCGGCGGGGCCGGAGCCGTCGGCGGCGGGGCGTACCACCGTGCCCGCCGCGTCCCAGCCGGGGACGGTGCCGGGGGTGCCGTGGCGCAGGCCGTACACCACCTCGCCGTGGTTGAGGGAGTAGGCGGTGACCTCGATGAGCGCCTGGTGCGGCGCCGGCTCGGGGTCGGGGACGTCGTTCAGGGCGAGCAGGGAAGGGGCCTCGGGGTCGATGGTCCAGGCGTGCACGGTGGTCTCCTCGTCCTCCGGCAGGAAAGTGCCGGTTGCTGGCACCTGCTGGTAGCCAGCATATGACCTGTGCTCACCCAGTACACTTGCCCCGTGACCGAGACCGGCCTGACCCTGCGCGAGCGCAAGAAGCTCCGGACCCGGCGTGCCCTGGTGGAAGAGGCCCTGCGGCTGTTCAGCGAGCGGGGATTCGCCGAGACGACACTCGACGAGCTGGTCGACTCGGTCGAGGTCTCGCAGCGGACCTTCTTCCGCAACTTCTCGTCCAAGGAGGACGTCGCCCTCGCCCCCGAGCGCGAACTGTGGGCCGCCTACATCGCCGACATCGAGAGCCGCCCGGCCGACGGGCTCGTCCTGGCCGACTTCCAGGACATCCTGTTCGGCGCCGTGGCCGGTATGGCCGAGGGCTGGGAGCGGCGCTTCGTCGTCAGCCGCGCGCTGTGCGACCGCACCCCCGCGCTGGTGGCGCACAGCCTGAAGCACTGCGCCCAGGTCACCGACCGCGTGGTGGAGCGGCTCGCCCGGGGCGACCGGGAGCGGGAACTCCCCCTGCGACTGACGTTCGAGCTGATGCTGTCCGCGTGGCGCTGGGCGCTGAGACAGTGGTCGGCCGCGTACGAGGACGGCGCGGGCCCCGGACGCGAGGAGCTGTACGGGCGGATGCGCACCGCCTTCGCCACCATCCCCCGGGTGACCGAGTTGACGGTCTCTCAGGCCCGCGTCGGCCTGGCCGGGTGACAATCGGGACACAGAGTGCGGCACGCGGCCCCGGTGGGAACCTTCGCGCCCCTTTCCAGCGTTATGACGGGTGCACTAGCGTGCGGTCTTTGCGAACGCATTACCCTGATACGCAAGGCCGTGCCGTGCGGCCATGGAGGAGTGAGATGAGGAGCAGCAACCCGGTCTTCACGCGTCGGGGGTTCAGTCGGGACGGCGGCTACGCCGGCTTCAACGCCGGACCGCAGCCGCAGACCGGGACTCCGTACGCGGGCAGCCCGAGCAACCCCTACGCGCAGCCAGGCAACCCCTACGCGCAGCCCCAGGTAGGCCCCGACGGCAGTGTGATGGCGCCGGGCGCGCCGACCACCCGTCCGGGTGTGATGACGATCGACTCGGTCGTCTCGCGTACCGCCCTGACCCTCGGCTCGGTCATCGTCGCGGCGGCCGTCGCCTGGATCACCGACCTGCCCATCGGCGCCGGCATTCTCTTCGCCCTCGTCGGCATGGGGCTGGGTCTGTGGCAGTCCTTCAAGCGCGAGCCCTCGCCCGCGCTGATCCTGTCCTACGCGGTGGCCGAGGGTCTCTTCCTCGGCGTCATCAGCAACTACATCAACCAGTGGGCGCCCGGCGCCGCGATGCAGGCCGTGCTCGGCACGATGGCGGTCTTCGCCGGTGTGCTGTTCATGTACAAGCAGCGCATCATCCGGGTGAACGCCCGGTTCACCAAGTTCGTGATGGCCGCCGCGATCGGCTTCACGCTGCTCATGGCGGTCAACCTGATCGTCGCCCTGATCGGCGGCGGTGACGGTCTGGGTCTGCGCTCCGGCGGTCTCGGCATCCTGTTCGGTGTCGTCGGCATCGTGCTCGGCGCCTGCTTCCTGGCGCTCGACTTCAAGATGGTCGAGGACGGCATCGCCTACGGTGCCCCCGAGAAGGAGTCCTGGCTGGCCGCGTTCGGTCTGACCATGACCCTGGTGTGGATCTACCTGGAGTTCCTGCGGCTGATCGCCATCCTCCAGGGCGACTGAACCGGCGCCGGGTAACGGCTACACGACGGAGGGCCCCACGGGACGCGTGTCCTGTGGGGCCCTCGTCATGGGTGCCGGTGCCGGTGCCGGGTGCCGTGGGGCCGGAAGC